>USJW01000046.1 GCA_900555045.1 uncultured Clostridium sp.
TCTGGAACAAGTGCTGAATTTTTGAAAATGCATATTTTTAGTCTAAGGATAGGAAAAGCATTCATGCGTATGTCGTGGGTCGGGTCGAAGATGGTGTAGGCGGTGTTCGTGCTCATCAGGTCGTTGATCTTCTCTGCAAGAGGAGTCATGCTGCTGGGGAGCAGGTTGGTGGAGGTGTAGAACGGGGTGATCTGGCGCAGCTGATTGTAACGGGTTCCATAGACCAGCTGCTGGTCCTCGGTCTGGGATACGCCGCCGTCCACGACGCTGTAGCTCTCGCCCTCGATTCCGTAATTGAACAGGTCGCACATCTCCGGATCGCCCAGCTTATCGAGGAACGCCAGCACGGAGAGCAGCTCCTCCTCGGTTTTCACGCTGGTGGTGGGGATTGCGATGCATCCGGTATATCCGCGGAAGCCCACGATGTGCTTGTCGCCATCCGGCTTCTCAGTGAGGATCTGGAAAATGTCCACGGTCGCATCGGGGTTGATCTCGGTTAAGTTGCTCATGCGCGTGGAGGCGTCCTCCAGGTTGCCCAGCCACATCATGCCGGCGCGCCCGCTGGTGAAGTTGGTCAGCTCGTCGTCGTTGATGGGGAAGTCGTTGTTGATCAGGCCTTCCGCGTACCAGTCGTGAAGGATGGTCAGCGCCTTGGTGTAGGTGTCGGTCTCATATTTGGAGGTGAAGGATCCGTCGTCGTTGACCTGCCACTCGTTGCAGCCGCCCATGTAGACGGTCAGAAGCGTGGAGTCGTTCTTCAGCTCCGTGTCGTTCATGGAGAGACCGAAGGTGTCGTTGATTCCGTTCTTATCGGGGTCATTGTAGGTAAACGCGTAGAGAATGTCGTGCAGCTCGTCGATGGTGGTGGGCATCTCCATGCCCAGATTCTCCAGCCAGTCGGTGCGGACGATTCCGCCCATGCGGGCCGTCTGGCGGACACGGGGAATCAAAAACTGCTGGCCGTCGGTCTGCACGTTCTTCATGACATTGGCATCCAGCTGGGAGAGGTTCTTAAACTGGCCGATGTAGGGGGAGAGATCCCAGAACATCCCCGAGCGGGCCGCGTTGATAAAGCCGGAGGATTTGATCTCGCGGATCACAGTGACCATAGGAAGCTGCTGGGAGGCCATCAGGGTGTTGATCTTCTCCTCAAACGCGTCCTGGGGAACCCACATCACGTCCAGGGTGGTCCCGGTGTGTTCCTTGATGGCCAGGATGATCGGGTTGTCCGCGGCGGGAGCCTCGGTGGTGGACAGCGCCGCTCTGGCGGAGGCGCTGGAAAACGGGGAAATCGCAGGCGCGGCGGTGGACGTGTTCGAGATGGAGCCCCCGGTGCCGGCCGATCACCCGTTACTTGCAGCCCCGAATCTGATCGCCACTCCCCACGTGGCCTTTGCCTCAGATCAGGCGTTTGAGAAGCGAGCGGTGATCGTGTGCGAGAACATCCGGCAGTGGCTGGCGGGAACGCCCCAGAACGTGATCTGCTGATGGAACCGGCAGAGGTCACCTCGCTCCAATCGCTGCTTGGCCGGTTTGACCGCATGGGCAGAAGGGCTGCTTTTTTTGTCGAGAACCTGGAGGCGTTTGAGCGCTGGAAGGGGGAAGCCAGGCGGCTCCTGGGGAAGCTCTTGGGACTGGACTGTATGGAGCCGACAATAGCGGCCGCGCAGGTCACGGAGGCGGTGCGGATTGAGCCGGGGATTGTGCGCAAGCGGATTCTGCTGCCCGTGGAGCCGGGCCTCTTGATGCCCGTGTACGCGCTGATACCGGACCGGCTTTTGGCGGGGGAGATCCAGTGCTTTGTGGCGGCCGCGGGGCACGGGAGCGGCGGCAAGTATTCCACGGCGGGCTGCCGCGAGATCCCCTCCGTCAGGCGGCGGCTGGAGGAGAACCACACGGATTACGGGCTGCAGCTGGCGCGGCAGGGGTACGCGGTGTTCTGCCCGGATTCCCGGGGATTCGGCGAGCGCCAGGAGAGGGAGGCGCGGGAGAGCGGCGATCTGTTTCGCTGCTCCTGCGCCGAGCTGGCCCACATGGCGGAGCCGCTCGGGATGACGGTGGCCGGGATGATGGTGTGGGACCTCATGC
The DNA here is from genome assembly GCA_900555045.1 of uncultured Clostridium sp. GTDB lineage: Bacteria > Bacillota > Clostridia > Lachnospirales > Lachnospiraceae > Enterocloster. The sequence goes on from USJW01000046.1 coordinate 2,089, forward strand.
AGCTCTTAGATTACATACAGAGCGGGGAATGGTGGAAGGGTGAAAGAACTTCCGCCTGTCCGCCGTCCACGGACCGGATCGGGGCGGTGGGATTTTCCGGCGGCGGGATGCAGGTTTTGTATCTGGCGGCCATGGACGAGCGGGTCGGCATGGCCGTGATCAGCGGCTACATGTACGGCGTCAGGGACTCGCTGTTAGAGATGAACCGCAACTGTAGCTGCAACTACGTCCCCCATCTGTGGGAGTATTTTGATATGGGGGACGTGGGAGCGCTTTTGGCGCCCCGCCCGGTTGTGATCCAGAGCGGGCGGAGGGACCCGCTAAACGGTGCGCGGGGGATCGCCAATGTGCTGGAGCAGGTGGAGACCATGAGAAGGGCGTACCGGCTGTTCGGGCGGGAGGACGCGTTGGTTCACCAGATTCATGACGGGGGGCATGTATGGGTGGAGGCGGAGATTTTGAAGTAAAGTAACAAAAAAATGCAAATAAATTCAACATTTGGACTCTTGAAACCACTGGAATAATATTCTATAATAAATCTTGTCCTGGAAATATTTCGTGAGTGGCAAAATTCAGGGGGATTCATCATGTTGGATTTTGTAAAGAAGAATTCGGTCTTCACTTTATCCATACAGGATTGTGGCGCTGATTATCAATGTATGGATGAAATTAGTGACACGGTTCAGACTATGAACATCAGTCACAACTTAAATTATTCTCTGTTTCTGTTTGTTTTGGAGCTGTTCAGCCTGATCGTCTATCTGGCCATTGATTTTTATGGCCGGATTTTTTCCATGTTCAGCTTTACCATTTTTTCATTTCTGGTTTTCATCGCGTTCAACATCTATTACTGCCGCTACCTTTTGAGACAGGAGCGGAGTCAGAAAATCCGGTGCCTGATGAAATATCACACCTATTTCTTTACTGCCGTCTTCGCCCTGTACTGCGTGGTTGTGACCTATATCAACCTGCAGAGCCGTCTGACGGAGGAGAGCATCCTCATGTTCTACCTCTACATTGCTGCGGGGCCGATTTTCTCCAAGCATGAGAACGCCATTATCGTGCTCATCACCGCCCTGGCGGTGCTGCCGGTCTTGCGGTTTGGACATGTGCCGCCGACGTTTTACTCGAATTTAATCCTGTACAGCTCCATCAGCCTTTGCCTGTCCGAGATGCGCTGCCGCATCATTGTGAGCAATCTGCGCGCGATGAGGGAGGCGAGAAATGAGCAGATGATTTTGAAGGAGCAGGCGAATATCGATCCCCTGACGCGGCTGTTTAACCGGAACGGCTATTCTCTCCGGCTGGAGGAAGTGATCCCATACAACATCCGCTTAAAGATACCGGTGGCGGTCCTCATGATCGACATTGACTTTTTTAAGCAGTTCAATGACACATTCGGGCATATGCAGGGGGATGAGTGCCTCAAAAAAGTCGCCCAGGCGCTTTCCGGCGGCATCCACCAGGAGAAGGATTTAATCTGCCGGTTCGGAGGGGAGGAATTCCAGATTCTCCTTTGCGATATCGCCCCCTCCGACGCCATACGGGTGGGGGACCGGCTGCGCAAGGCCGTCGAGGATTTGGCGATGCCCGCTGCCGACCAGAGCGTCTCGCGCTGTGTGACGATCAGCGTGGGGGTGGCCAGCGGAATTCTCACCTCCCTGGAGGATTACCAGAAGCTGGCCCGGGCGGCGGACGACGAGCTCTATTACGCCAAGAGTCACGGGAAGAATACCATATCCTTTAAGAACCTGATCCCCAAAGCCAGCCATGAACTGTCCCTGGAGGACAAGCTGGAGAACACAAGGCTGATCTATGAGAGCAGCCCGCTGCCCTTCGCGGTGATACAGATTGTGGTAAAAAATGGAAAACCGTGTGACTTTCTATTTACCTATGCAAACGAGGCCTGCGCCCGGCTGGAGTGCTGCACGCGAAACGAGCTCTACCAAAAAAGCTTTCTGGAGCATTACCCCAAGTCCGAGATGAGCCGCTTCGGCCGCTATTATGAGATTGCCATCCACGGGGGACGGCAGGATTTCTTTGATTTCAGGCCGGAGCGGAGCAAATACCTGAAAATAGAGTGCTTCCAGTTTCATGAGGGCTACTGCGGCTGTCTGCTGGAGGACGTGACCGATCAACACTATCTGGAGCTGTACGGAAGCCGGCAGCTGGAGCTTTTAAACCACGTGGTGAACGCGGGAATCCTGCTGACCAGGCACCAGGTGGAGAAGCCGGAGGTCATCTACATGAATTCCAGGCTCCTCCAGGCGCTGGGATACTCCAGCCTGTCGGAGTACCGGCTGCTTTCCGTAAATCTGGAGTCCCTGCTAGACCAGCTGTACCCGGACGACGTTGGGCGCTTCCAGGAGACCATGTCCATATTCTCCACGGATGACACGGTGCGCAGCTGCATTGTGAGAATCCGCTCCAAGGAGGGCGTGTGGCTCTGGTTCATGCTCCGGGGCATGCTGATTATCGACGAGCACAGCCAGCCCCTGGTCCTGTTTACGGCGTATCACATCACAAGGCAGCTGAGGCAATTGGAGAAGATGATTGCGCCGGGGAGTGCGGAGGAGTGGAGTGGTGCGGAGTAGGGAGCGACCGCAAGAATCGATATTGGTTGACAGGCGGCGCGGTTTTCGGTATAATTTATAGAAATGGCGGCAGAAGCCGCAGGACGGGCAGAATGCCTGCGACAGTTATCGGACGACTGGAATTGCAACCATAAAAATTCATATGAAAGTATAGATACCAGGAAGGTATGGGTGTCCCGAAGGGACGCATCCACAGTTTCCTGGTATTTTTTTATTGAATGAAGTGGGGCGGCGGGCCGATTTTTGGCTGCAACCGGCCGCCGGCACAATCTCCGGGCGACTCACAGTCGTAGAAAAAGAAAGCAGAGCAGAGAGGAATTGAGACGATGCGATACAGAACAAATTTGCTTCTCGCGGTGGGAATTACAGCCGCGCTGTGTGCAGGCTGCGCCGGGGGACAGGCAGCGTCCAGGCAGCCGGAGCGTCCGGCGGGCGCCGGCGTTTCTCAGGAAGCGGCCCGCGGAGGGCAGGAGGAGAAGGACAGCGTTGTGGTCGTCATGGGCCCCACCTCGGAGCCTGAGGCGGGTTTTGACCCGGCCTACGGGTGGGGGGCGGGGGAGCACGTCCACGAGCCGCTGATCCAGAGCACGCTGACCGTCACCAACCCGGACTTGACGATCGGCTATGATCTGGCGACGGAGATGGAGTGCAGCGGGGATGGGCTGACCTGGACTGTGAAGATTAAGGACGGGGTTAAATTTACCGACGGGGAGGCCCTGACCGCACGGGACGTGGCCTTCACCTACAATACCCTGCGGGACACCAGCTCGGTCAACGATTTCACCATGCTGGAGCGCGCCGAGGCGCCGGACGATCACACGGTGGTGTTCCGCATGAAGCGCCCCTACTCCATCTGGCCCTACACCATGGCCATCGTGGGGATTGTGCCGGAGCATGCCTACGGCCCGGATTACGGGGAGCACCCCATCGGCTCCGGACGGTATATGCTTAAGCAATGGGATCGGGGACAGCAGGTGATTTTTGAGGCGAACCCGGACTACTATGGGGAGACGCCGGGCATGAAGCGGGTGACCGTGCTGTTCATGGAGGAGGACGCGGCCTTTGCGGCTGTTAAGGCCGGGCAGGCGGACCTGGCCTACACGGCGGCCTCCTACTCGGACCAGACGGTTGCGGGCTATGAGCTGTTGTCCTTTGAGACCGTGGACAACCGCGGGTTCAACCTCCCGGCCATCCCCGCAGGGGCCGTGTCCGCGGACGGCGTGCCGCTGGGAAATGACTTCACGGCGGACGTGCGGGTGCGGCGCGCCATCAACATCGGTATCAACCGGGATGAGATGATTGAAAATGTGTTGAACGGCTACGGGAGCCCCGCCTACAGCGTGTGCGACAAAATGCCCTGGTATGAGCCGTCGGCCCGCACAGAGTATGACCCGGAGCGGGCGGCCGCGCTTCTGGACGAGGCAGGCTGGGTGCTGGGAAGCGACGGAATCCGGGAGAAGGACGGGCAGAGGGCGCGGCTGGTGTTCCTCTACCCGGCGAACGACTCTGTCCGCCAGGCGCTGGCGGCGGACACGGCAAACCAACTGAGAAAGCTGGGGATCGACACGGCCACCGAGGGCGCTGGCTGGGACACCGCCTACGACCGGGCCCAGTCGCAGCCGCTCCTCTGGGGCTGGGGCGCGCACACGCCCATGGAGCTCTACAATATTTACCACACGGACAGCGCCACCGGCCTGGCGGGATATTCGCCCTACGCCAATGAGGCGGTGGACCGCTACATGGACGAGGCCCTGGCGGACAGCGATTTAGAGCACTCCTACGAGCTGTGGCGGAAGGCTCAGTGGGACGGCAGCACCGGGATCACCGAACAGGGCGACATCCCATGGGTCTGGCTGGTGAACATCGACCATTTGTACTGGTCCAGGGAGAACTTACAGGTGGCGGAGCAGAAGCTTCATCCGCACGGGCACGGCTGGTCGATCGTGAACAACGTGGACCGGTGGACATGGGAGTGAGCGGGAGGAGAGCGGCGTGAGACAGCTGATAAAACCAATTATTTACAAATTAGTGCGCCTTCTTGTGCTGCTGGCGCTCACCAGCGCGGCCGCCTTTTTCCTGGTGTCCGTCTCGCCCATGGACCCTCTTCAGACCAACGTGGGGCAGGCGGCCCTGGGCTCCATGAGCCAGGAGCAGATCGCCAGGCTGCAGGAGTACTGGGGCGTCAACACGCCGGGGCCCACGCGCTTTTTTCGCTGGGCGGGTGACTTCCTGCGGGGAAATATGGGCACCTCCCTGCTGTACCGCCAGCCCGTCTCCCAGGTGATCGCGGTCAAGCTGTCAAATTCCCTGTGGCTCATGGCGGCGGCCTGGATGATTTCCGGGGCGGTGGGCCTTGTCCTCGGAATCATAGCCGGGGCCAACCGGGGGAAGCGGATTGACCGGGGCATCTGTGCCTACGCGCTGGTCACGGCCAGCACGCCGGCCTTCTGGCTGGCCCTGGTGCTGCTCATGGTGTTTGCTGTGTGGCTGAAGGTGCTGCCTATCGGCCTCAGCGTGCCCATCGGCGCAGCGGCCGACGGCGTGACCGTCTGGGACCGGATTGTGCACGCCATACTGCCCGCGGCCACCCTGTCGATCACGGGAATCTCCAACATCGCCATGCACACCCGGGGGAAGATGGCCCAGGTGATGGACAGCGATTACATGCTGTTCGCCAGAGCGCGGGGGGATTCGAAGTGGAGCATGGTCCGCCGCCACGGCGTCCGCAACATCCTTCTCCCGGCCATGACGCTGCAGTTTGCGGCGGTCAGCGAGATTTTCGGCGGCTCGGTCCTGGTGGAGCAGGTATTTTCTTACCCGGGCCTGGGCCAGGCGGCGGTGACGGCCGGGCTCGGCGGGGATGTGCCGCTGCTTTTGGGGATCACGGTGATCAGCGCGGCCATCGTGTTTGCGGGGAACTTCATCGCGGACGTGCTCTACGGCGCGGTGGATCCCAGAATTCGGAGCGGGAGGGGAAAGCATGAGACGGTTTGACGAAAGCTGGAACGAGCGCAAGACCATGCTCTGCCTGGCCGTGGCCGCGGTGCTTGCGCTGGCACTTATCACGGCTGCGGGGCAGTGGCTGGCGGACGAGGCGCTGGTGACGGATTTCTCACGGAAGAACCTGCCGCCCAGCCTGCGCTACCCCTTCGGCACGGACTTTATGGGCCGGGACATGTTCGTGCGCACAATGGCGGGTCTGTCCATGAGCATCCGGATCGGGCTCCTCACGGCCGCGGTCAGCGCTGCGGTCGCCTGCGCGCTGGGGCTTGCGGCGGCTACCCTGGGCCGCGTGGCGGACAGCCTGGTGGTGGGACTCATCGACCTGGTCATGGGGATCCCGCACATTCTGCTGCTTGTGCTGATCTCCTTCGCCGTGGGACGAGGGTTCTGGGGCGTGGTGATTGGGATCAGCCTGACCCACTGGACCTCGCTCGCGCGGCTGATCCGCGGGGAGGTGCTCCAGCTGAAGGAGAGCCAGTACATCAAGATTGCGGAAAAGCTGGGGGAGGGAAGGTTTACAATCGCCCTCCGGCATATGGCGCCCCAATTGCTGCCGCAGCTGTTTGTGGGGCTGGTGCTCATGTTTCCCCACGCCATACTCCACGAGGCCAGCGTCACGTTTCTGGGCTTCGGGCTGTCGCCGGAGCAGCCGGCCATCGGCGTGATCCTGTCGGAGAGCATGAAATATCTGGCCATGGGAAGGTGGTGGCTGGCCCTGTTTCCGGGGCTGGCGCTGGTGCTTGTGGTGCTGCTGTTCCACTGCACCGGGGATACCCTAAGCCGCCTTCTGGACCCGGGTCATGCCCACCAGTAAAAGCTTGTCGGGAGGAGAGAACATGGAAGCGAAACAGGAAATTTTGTCCATCAGGAACCTGTCCATATCGTTCTCGCGGTATGAGCGGGGCTTAAGACAGAGCCGGTTAAACACCATCAGGGATTTGAGCCTGACGGTGCACGCGGGCGAGATGGTGGCGGTGGTGGGCGCCAGCGGCTCGGGGAAAAGCCTGCTGGCCCACGCCGTGCTGGGGATTCTCCCGTACAACGCCAGCTGGTCCGGGGAGATCGCCTACTGCGGGGAGAGCTTTGACGAGGCGCGATTAAAGAAGCTTCGGGGTCGGGAGATCGTGCTGGTCCCCCAGAGCGTGTCCTATCTGGATCCCCTCATGCGGGTGGGGGAGCAGGTGCGAAACGGGAAAAAGGACCCGGAGAGCCGGAAAAAGGGGCTGGCGGTGCTGGGGCGGTACGGACTGGAGGCGGAGACGGAGCGGCTGTACCCGTTTCAGCTGTCCGGCGGCATGACAAGACGCATTCTGATCTCCACCGCCGTGATGGAGTCGCCGAGGCTTGTGATCGCCGACGAGCCCACGCCGGGGCTGCACCTGGAGGCGGCCCGGCGGGTTCTGTCCCATTTCCGGGAGATCGCGGACTCTGGCGCCGGCGTCCTTCTCATCACCCACGATCTGGAGCTGGCGCTGGACGCGGCGGACCGCGTGGTGGTGTTCTACGCGGGCACCAACCTGGAGGAGGCTGCGGCGGAGGACTTCCGGCGGGAGGGGACGCTGCGACACCCCTACTCCCGCGCCCTGTACCGGGCCATGCCGGAGCACGGATTCATGCCGGTGCCCGGGACGCAGCCCTTTGCGGGGGAATTGCCCCAGGGGTGCGTCTTTCTGCCCAGGTGTCCGTTTGCCGGGGAGGAGTGCCGCGGGGAGATCCCTTACCGGGAGATGGAGGGCGGGAGCGTGAGATGTGTGAAGGCGGAGGCGCTTCTTTCTGGGGAGGCGGTGGCTGGAATATGAGGCTGGAGGCCAAAAACGTTTCGTTCCGGTATGACAACGGAAACCGGAAGATTTTAAACCATGTGGAGCTGGCCCTTGAGAGCGGGCAGCGGCTGGGACTGGAGGCGCCAAGCGGGTTCGGAAAGACCACCTTCTGCAAGATTCTGGCCGGGTATGAGCGGCCGGACGAGGGGCAGGTGCTCCTTAACGGGAAGCCGATTGCGGACTTCCGGGGCTACTGCCCGGTTCAGATGGTGTGGCAGCACCCGGAGCTGTCGGTGAACCCAAGGCTGCGCATGGGCCGGATTTTGAGTGAGGCCGGGCCGGTGAGCGAGCGGGTAATCCGGGGGCTGGGGATCGAGAGCGGGTGGCTGGACCGGTACCCGGGGGAGCTCTCCGGGGGCGAGCTTCAGCGGTTCTGCATCGCCAGGGCCCTGGGCGAGGGCACGCGCTTTCTGCTGGCGGATGAGATCACCACGATGCTGGACCTCATCACCCAAAGCCAGATTTGGCGCTTTTTGCTGGAGGAGACCAGCCGCCGGGAGATCGGTCTGTTGGTGGTCAGCCACTCACGGCCGCTGCTGGACCGGCTGTGCACGCAGGTCATGGACCTGGCGCGGATGAATTGACGGAGAGGATAGGAGGACAGGGATGGATGTCAGAAAGCTTCTGGAGGAAGTGAAATCAGGAACTATGGAGATCGGGCAGGCGGAGGAGCTGTTAAAGGACCTGCCCTACGAGGATTTGGGCTACGCGAAGCTGGACCACCACAGGGCCCTTCGGTCCGGGTTCGGGGAGACCGTGTTCTGCCAGGGAAAGCCGGACGCGTACCTGGCGGAGATCTTTAAGAAATTTTACGAGCGGGACGGGGAGGTTCTGGGCACCCGGGCGTCGGCGGAGCAGTACGAGCTGGTTCGGGGGCTGGTGCCCCAGGTTCAGTACGACCCCATCTCCCGGATTTTAAAGGCGGAGCGGCCCGGGAAGGAGCAGAAGGGCTGCGTGGCGGTCTGCACGGGCGGCACGGCGGATATCCCCGTGGCCGAGGAGGCGGCCCAGACGGCGGAGTACTTCGGCTCACGGGTGGACCGGATCTACGACGTGGGCGTGGCGGGAATCCACCGGCTCTTGTCCCAGAGAGACCGGATCATGAAGGCCAACTGCATCGTGGCGGTGGCTGGGATGGAGGGCGCGCTGGGGACCGTGATCGCGGGCCTGGCCGACGCGCCGGTGATCGCGGTGCCCACCTCCGTGGGCTACGGGGCCAGCTTCCACGGGATTTCCGCCCTGCTCACGATGTTAAACTCCTGCGCAAACGGGATCTCTGTGGTAAACATTGACAATGGCTACGGCGCCGGTTACCTGGCGACACAAATCAATCGATTGGCGGTGAAATGACGATGGGAAAAATCTTATATTTGGAATGTAACTCGGGAATCAGCGGCGATATGACCGTTGGCGCGCTCCTGGATCTGGGCGCCGATCGCGCAGAGTTGGAGCGCGCGCTGGGGAGTCTGGGCGTTGGAGGCTATCATCTGCATTTTGGGAGGACGAAGAAGTGCGGGTTGGATGCGTTTGACTTTGATGTGCATTTGGAGGAAGGTGAGGGGGAGCACGACCACAGCGAGCATGCGCACAATCATGGCGGCCACGTGCATGATCACCAACCCGATCATCACCACCATGATGAGACTCACCCTCACCACCCCCACGTTCACCGCAATTACATGGACATCTGCCGGATCATCGATCGGCTGGATTCCAGTGAGCGGGTGAAGGATTTGGCGAAGCGGATGTTCCGGATTGTGGCGGAGGCGGAGTCCAAGGCCCATGGACTTTCCATCGAGGAGGTGCACTTCCACGAGGTGGGGGCCATCGACTCGATTGTGGATATCATCGGGGTGGCGGTCTGCCTGGACAATCTGGGGATCGAGGACGTGGCGGTATCCCCGCTGGCGGAGGGCAGCGGATACGTGCGCTGCCAGCACGGCGTGATTCCGGTTCCGGTGCCCGCCACGGCCAACATCGCGGCGGCCCACGGCCTCACGCTGCGGCTGACCGACAATGACGGGGAGATGGTGACGCCCACCGGCGCGGCCATCGCGGCGGCCCTGCGGACGATGGACCACTTGCCAGGGGCCTACCGTATCGTTAAGACCGGTATGGGCGCGGGGAAGAAGGATTTTAAGCAGGCCAATGTGCTGCGGGCTATGATTCTGGAGACGGAATCTGAGGCGAGGGATCAGATGTGGGTGCTGGAGTCCAACATCGACGACTGTACCGGAGAGATGTTGGGGTTCGCCATGGAGACAATCCTGGCGGCGGGAGCAGCGGATGTGTGGGCCACACCCATTTTCATGAAGAAAAACCGGCCGGCCTATCTTCTGTCCGTGCTGTGCAGGGAGGAGAAGGCGGAGGAGCTGGAAGCCCTTGTGCTGACACAGACCACCACCATCGGCGTGCGCAGGTATCCGGTGTCCCGGACGGTGATGGAGCGGAGCTTTAAGGCGGTGGATACTCCCTACGGCCCCGCTCAGGTGAAGGTGTGCGGCTTTAAAGGAAAGACGTTTTTCTACCCTGAGTACGAGGATGTGAGGCGGATCTGCCTGGAACACGGGCTGGATTTCCAGAGCGTGTACGACGAGATAAAAAGGCAGGCGCAGGAGGAACGCTGACCGGTAACCAGAATTCAGTTTCATTCAGAAAGGGAGACAAAATGACAGTAGAGCAGAGCGCGGCGCAGGAGTTAAGGCAGCTGGAGCGCCGTCTTGAGGACCGCATGGCACGTTACGCCGGGGAGGATGTCTGCCTGGCATTTTCCGGGGGCGTTGACTCGAGCCTCCTATTAAAGGCGGCGGTGACCGCGGCGTCCGCCACGGGAAAACGGGTGTTTGCGGTGACCTTTGACAGCCGTCTCCACCCCTCCTGCGACCTGGAGATTGCCGGGCGCGTGGCGGCGGAGCTGGGCGGAATTCACCACGTGATCTCCGTGAACGAGCTGGAGCAGGAGGCCATCCGCGACAACCCGGTGAACCGCTGCTATCTGTGCAAAAAGCACCTGTTTGAGACGCTGAGAGCGTTTGCAGAGGCGCGCGGCATCCGCTATATCCTGGACGGCACCAACGAGGACGACATGCATGTCTACCGCCCGGGAATCCGCGCGTTAAAGGAGCTGGGGATCATCAGCCCCCTGGCGGATTTGCACATCACCAAGGCGCAGGTGAAGGCCCTGGCGGCCTCCTACGGGATTTCCGTGGCTTCGCGGCCGTCCACCCCCTGCATGGCCACCCGGATTCCCTACAACACCCGGATCGACTACGACAGTCTGGAGCGGATCGGCAGAGGAGAGGCGTACCTGCGCACCGTGGCAGCCGGGAACGTGCGCCTGAGGCTTCACGGGGAGATTGCCCGGATCGAGGTGGATTCCGTCTCCATGGAGTCGGTCCTTGAGAGGCGCCTGGAGATCGTAGCCCGGCTGAAGGAGTTGGGATTTGCGTATATTACGCTGGATCTGGAGGGATTCCGGTCCGGGAGCATGGATCTTGGAATTGAGGAGAAGGGATGAAATTATATTACAGGTTATAAATATAAAGGCGGCAGGCCGGTGGGAGGAAAATGAATTCCCACGTGGCTTGCCGCTTTTTATGCTTCTGGTCCAGGCACTTGCCGATGCACTAAAAAGAGGTACAATCGAACCTGGTTCCTGTTATTTGGTAAAAGAGAATTTATTTACCGCCGTTTTGCTTTGTACCGACAATCGTTATGTCGCCACTCTTAAAAAAACCGGTACAATTATAATTCCATTTGCCATCTGAAAGAGTGACCGTTTTTGTCTCGTCAGAGCCGCTGAACGTGATGCGCTGTTCCCGGTTGTCAGGGGAAAAGAGAAACAAGTCCACAGCTCCGCCTTTGATGTCAGACTCGACGGTAAGGGTTAATGTCTGGTTATCGTTTGCCTCAAAACTCCCCGACTGGGTTATACTGTTCTGCCCATTGCTCGCTAAATTTAAGACGGTAAATTCATTGCCTTCCGTTTCCCTTTGGTCGAGGTGATCCATAAAATCAGAATATTGGGGAACTGTGCCAGTGATCGTGATCGCTCCGCTCTCGAAAAAACCAGTACAATTATAGGCCCATCTGCCCTCTTTGAGAGTTATTGTTTTTGTCTCGTCGGAGCCGTTAATCTTAATGCGCTGCTCCTTGTAGTCGGGTGAAAAGAGGAAGAAATCCACGGAACCCCCTTTGAGGTCAGACTGAATGGTGAGAGTCAAAATCTGGCCGTCGGCCGCCTCGAAACTTCCGGATTTGGTAATGGCATTTTGTCCATTGCTCGTCAAGCGGAAAACGATATCCCCTGCACTCTCTGAAACGGAATTCGTTCCAGCGGTATTTTCTTTCATCTGGTCCGCATTCGCGGCGTAAACGCCGGTAAATAGCCCGCCAAAGCAAAGCGCAAGCGTCGTGATAAATAAGAAGAATTTTATCAGTTTTGATTGCTTTTTAAAATTCATAATCGCGTCCAACCTTTCTCTTAATAATCCCTTACTCTCGCTTAACGTCACGGAGGCGAGCGAATTTTCATAATTGCCCCCGGTGCCCATAGCGTTCAATAAGGTGTCTCCATAGGCCCTCCGCCCATGTGGGTCTAGTCCACGGATGATCGCTTCATCACATGAGAGTTCACAGGCGCGGTTGATTTCCCTCCCCATCAGGTAAACCAGCGGATTAAACCAATGCACACATACAGTAAACTGTACCAGCCATTTATAAAACATATCCCGCCGCTTGAAATGCGTCAACTCATGCCGAATGGTATATTCAAAATCGGCAGGCGGCAGATTGGCGGAGGGGAGGACGATACAGGGATGAAAAAAGCCCAGCAATAGCGGAGAAGAAATCAGGCTGTTTGTATATAACTCTACCCGAGTGTTCACCCGGTTTTGGGCTACCAGTGTTCCAAATCGTTCCAGCAAGCCGATCTCCGCTACCTCCACACATCCAGCCCGGATATAGTTCAAAAAGCTCTGATAAATGGTTACTTTCCGTATAAACAAAATCAGCGCAACCATGACCCAGAAAAACCAGAGATTCTGTAAAGCAACGGCCAAAACATTCAGAGCCGGATTGCTGGTGGGAATGGTTGGCGCTGGTCCTCCAACTTCCGTGTCGCTGCCGGGGAATACGTCAATTTCCGGGGAGTACACAGCGTCCTGACGGGGAGAAAAGACAACCGCTGTCATCTCTGTGCTTTTTTCGACTTCCTGAAAAAGTGCCCCCATCAGGTTTGCTTCCGGCGCAATCGGCAGAAGGAGCCGGGCAATCACCGCGATCCAGATGTAATACTGCCAACATTTACAGAAACGATCCTTATAGAGCGGGCGCAGCAGATAGAGAATTGATATCATGAGCGAGCCGGAAAGAGAAAGCGATAGGACAGTTTTTAACGCCGCATTCATTTGCGATCCCAACCGCCTTTCCAATACGCTTTCAAATCTTCAAAATCTTCGGGTGAAAGCAAGTCCTTTTGAATAAGAGTAGACACAAGCCCCTTCGCGTTGCCCTCGTAAAGTTTATCAAGGAACGATTTTGTTTGAATCTCCTGATAGTCCGTTTCCGAGACAATCGAAATATAGTGATTGCGAAAACCCGTCTTTTGAGTCCTCAGAAACCCTTTGTCAGCCAAGCGTGACAGGAGGGTTATAATCGTGTTTTTTGTCCACGGTGTCCCCCTGTCTTCCAATGCCTTTACAATTTCTGCGTATAAGGCAGTGCCGCCGTTTGTCCAAATAATCTTCATTAATTCCAGTTCAGAATCTGAAATCTGCTGCATTTTCCCCCTCCTTGTATCGGTGATTCACGCTATATTTACTGGATAACATTTTGTAATCTACTTACAGGATAACACTCTGTAGTCCACATGTCAAGAAAACAATATCGGTCCGCCGGAATATAATTCAGGTATAATCCAGACAGAGTAATCCAACCTTGAATTAATCGGTCCGCCGAGCTATAATCAAGGCAGAGAAACAGATGGATTCCGCGCTGTGCCATCATCGGTCAGGAGAGAATGATGTCACAGAAGAAATTCCAGGAACTAAATTTAAATGATGCTTTTTTGTTTGCTGCCGCACTGGAGGACCCGGAAACCTGCAGGCTGGTGTTGGAACTGCTCCTTGGCAAGCCGGTGGGGCCGGTAAGGGTCAGGACCGAGCGAAGCCTTCTGTACGCGAAGGACTTCCGGTATGTCCGGCTGGACGTATTCGCCAGCGACGAGGTGGACGTGGCCTACAATTTGGAGATGCAGAACGCCCACAAGTCCGAACTGCCCAGACGCAGCCGGTTTCACCAGGCAGAGATGGACGTGGCTGCTTTGCGGCCGGGACAGAATTTTAAGGAGCTGCCGCCGAGCTATGTGATCTTTATCTGCACCTACGATCCGTTTTCGTCCGGCTTTTACCGCTACACCTTTGAGGAGCGCTGCCTGGAGAATGGGGAGGCGCTGGGGGATGGGACACAGAAGATATTTCTGAATACCCGCGGGACCAACAGCCGGGACGTGCCGCCGGAGCTGATCCAGTTTTTGCGGTATGTGGAACATTCCACGGAGGAGGTCGCAGAGGAAGCGCCGGATGACAGACTCCAGAAACTGCATGAGCGGGTCGCAGCACTCAAGCACAGCCGTGAATTGGAGGAAGCATATATGACGATGGAGGAACTGCTGAAAGAGCGGGAAGACCTGGGGAAAGCCGAAGGGAAAGCCGAGGGGAAAGCCGAAGGGATAGCAGAGGGGAAAGCCGAAGGGATAGTGGAGGGAAAAGCCGAGGGCCAGAAGCTGATACTGGAGTTGACCTCGCTGATGGCTGCCGACGGACTGTTCGACGAATTGGGACGTCTCAAGGAAGACGAAAACTTGCAGAACGCCATGCTGGAGAAATACAACCTTATCTAATATTTGAAATTCTTGCAGCAACGATGTCCCGGCCAATCGGGCCGGGCATTGACCGCTGTCTAAACGAAAATCTGCCAGACCTCTTTTGAGGTCTGGCCCAATGGCAATTCAGCCAATTTTTACAGAACATAAAATATCAGTAGATGGGCACAGTTTAGGGACCTCTGTTTCTCAACCAATTTAGGAGGCAGGCGCTCTTGGCGCTTCATTTTCATCCCCATCTCTGGTATAATGGAGCAAATGGTCACTTTGCAGAGAGAAAAACGGAACCGCGGAGGCATGGTGCCGCCATGAATCGATTTAAAAGGAGTGTACTCACATGAACCAAGGGCGAATCGTCATCATCACCGGCTCGCCGGGAACCGGAAAAACCACGGCTGCGTCGATCCTTGCGAAGGAATCCGACTTGGAAAAGTCCGTGCATCTGCACACGGATGATTTTTATCACGCCCTCAGCAAAGGCGCAATCCCGCCGTATTTGCCGGAATCCCAAGAACAGAATCTGATTGTGATTGAGGCTTTTCTGGAGGCTGCAAAGCGCTATGCGCGCGGCGGATACGATGTGATTGTGGACGGGATCGTTGGCCCCTGGTTTTTAGAACCCTGGATAAACGCGGCAAAGGATCAATATGAAATTCATTACATCCTGTTGAGAGCGAGCAGAGAGACGACCATGGAAAGAGCCGTTGGGCGCTCTAAATTAGACAGAGAGACCAACGTGAAACTGGTGGAAACCATGTGGGAACAATTCGCGCACGTGGGCCGCTATGAAGCTTATGTTGTCGATACAACGGATTGTTCGGTTGAGGAAACCGTCACGTTGATAAAGGACCGGATTGAAAAGAAAACACATTTATTGATTTGACCACTTCGCAATTAATACTGTCCAAATTGCCTTCCCATATTGCCGCGCGGAATCTTTCCACGCGGTATTCTTTTGCGCCATACTCCAGCTGATTCAGACAACGCCGTGCGCCTCAACTCCCACCCTATAAAATTATGCAATCTACACAAATCCCTCCCCTCATTTTTGACACTGAACCGTTTGAAGTCCGACATATGTCGTGGTTCGGAAAAAGGGCTGGCGGTATAATTGAGGCGCGTTAGAAAAACACATACAAGGAGAAGATGAAAATGATTGTGATTCAGGATATTTTGGCGGCGTTCGGCGGTGTGCTCAACGGCGTGACGCAGTCCGTGATGGCCATGGCCTTCGGGTTTGCCATGCTTCCGTCGGCATTTGCCTACATGGTGGGGATGATTGGCTGTATCGTGTTCAACTCGTCGGTTCCGATCTCCTTCCAGGCGGAGACGATCGCGCTTGCCGGAGCGATGGGGAAGGACCGGAGGGAGCGGCTCTCCATGGTGCTGCTGGCCGGACTGGGGATGACGGTTCTGGGAGCGCTGGGGCTTTTGGAGGACATCGTGGCATTTGCCGGCAGCAATGTGACGGCGGCCATGATGGCGGGAGTCGGGCTCGTCCTGACCAAGATCTCCATCGACATGGTGCGGTCGGACCACCGGCTTGGGGGAATTTCCATGGTTATGGGCGTGATCACCTACGCGTTCACGAGGGATCTGGTGTACACCTGCGTGGTCTCCATCATCGCCTCCTCGGCCGCCTACCGGCTGACCGGAGGGGAAGCGGGGGGAATTGTTCAGACGGAGGAGCGCTTATCCTTTGCCCTGCCGGGCTTTAGCTGGAGCATTCTTCGGGGAACCCTGGCGCTCATGTGTATCACCATCGGCGGCAACATCGCGTTCGGGCAGGTGAGCGGTTCTATCTCCAACCTGGAGGTGAACGTCGACCATATTTCCATCTACTCGGGGCTTGCGGATGCGTGCTCGGCCCTGTTCGGCGGCTCCCCGATTTCGGTGGTCATTTCCTCCACGGCGGCTGCGCCCCACGCGAAGTGGTCCGCGGTCATCATGATGGCGATCATGACGGCGATTCTTCTGTCCAGGCAGCTGCCAAGGTTGATCAAGTACATTCCCTCAGCGGCCGTGTCCGGGACCCTGTTTATCCTGGGGGCGGTCATGACGGTGCCGTCCAATTTGCAGGCAGCCTACGGGAACGCCTCCGCAGGCTCTGCTCTGGCCAGCAGCATCACGCTGGTGGTCACGGCCTTCACAGATCCCTTCCTGGGGCTTGTGGCAGGGATTGTGGTGAATCTCCTGGCAGCACCCCTGGGTCTGGGTTAAGCCGGCCGGTTTTTAAAGGTTTGAGGTTACAAGCTGCTGCAGGTTTTGATATTGGGCGGGCGAGATGCTTATTTTCCCCTTTACGGTATCGATGAGTCCGTCCGCCCTCAGAGCGCGTATATGTCTCTCTAACGTGCGGGTGCTGATGCCGAGAAAGTTGGCGATCATCTCGTGAGTTTCGCGGATCGCCACGGTACCGGTATAGCTCTGCGGATAGGTACTGCGCTCGACCATGTAGCGGTCCATGAGGTACTTCGCCAGGTTGATGTCCGAGGCGCTGGTCTGGCAGTTGGCGGCGAAGTCGGCGGTATAGTGGAGGCGGGCGACCAGGTTTTTGAGCACAAAGCGGGTGAAGGACGGGCAGGTGTCCAGCAAATGGTTGAACATGCCGTTGTCCAGCTCTGCGACGGTCAGCCGGGTGCAGGATTTCACGGAGGCGAAGTTCCTGGCGTTTCCCGTCACGCTCTCGGAGACGCCGATGACGTCGCCGCAGGACAGCTTTAGGGTGATGATGTCAGCCCCGTTGTCCAGCTGATTGATCACATCGCACGTGCCGTCTAGAATGATGAACAGGTTCTTAAAAAAGTCATCCTTGCAGACCAGCAATTCGCCTGCCGGAAGCTGACGGATCAAAAACCGGCCGAGCTCCGCCTCCGGGATGTCCGGAAACCAGGCGCGAAGATTTGCAAAATATTTTTTTGAAGGATCCATACAGACCACCTCCTGTATTCTAAGCAAAATTATACTATATAGAAAAAAAGAAGGAAAGAAAAAGAAAGGTAAAAGGTGATTGAAATGAGTCTTAAAATTCCAACTCCCCACATCGAAGCAGCGAAAGGAGCATTTGCCAAGACGGTCCTGATGCCGGGAGATCCGCTGCGCGCCAGGTTCATCGCAGAGACCTACCTGGAGAATGCGCGCGTGGTGAACCAGGTCCGGGGCATGAGCGGTTTCACCGGAACGTACAAGGGGAAGGAGGTCTCCGTCATGGCCAGCGGAATGGGGATGCCGTCCATGGGGATCTACTCCTACGAGCTGTTCCACGGGTACGATGTGGAGAACATTATCCGCGTGGGCACCGCCTGCTCGATGTCGGAGAAGCTGAACGTGAAGGACATTGTGATCGCCATGGGCGCATGCACGGACACCAACTTTGCAAATCAGTTCCGGCTTCCCGGAAGCTTTGCCCCCACCGCCTCCTACGAACTGCTGAGTCGGGCTGTGGACGAGGCGAAGCGGCGGGAAAATCTGCACTTTGAGGTGGGAAATGTGTTCTCCCACGACGCGTTCTACGATGAATCCGGCTCCACCATGACCTGGGCAAAGATGGGCGTGCTGGCGGTGGAGATGGAGACGGCGGCTCTGTACATGACGGCGGCCAGAGCCGGGAAACATGCGCTGGCGATCTGCACGATCTCGGACAGCCTGGTGACGGGGGAGGAGACTACATCCGCCGAGCGGCAGACCACGTTTCATACCATGATGGAAATTGCGCTGGAGATCGCCTGACCGGGTCTGGCGGCTCACGAGAGGAAGGGGAATGAAAGATGCTGATTAAAAACATAAGAATTGAACATGCGGGGGAGGCCTCCGATATCCGGATTCATGACGGCCGCATCTGTGAAATTGCAAATAATCTGACCGCGGGCGAGGGGGAGCAGATGTTTGACGGGCAGGGGGGGATGGCGCTCCCGCCGTTTGTGGATTCCCACGTGCACCTGGACACCTGCCTGAGCCTCGACGCCACCGGCCCCAACGTGTCGGGAACCCTGTTTGAGGGCATCCGCCTCTGGAGCGAGTACCGCAAGACGCTGGACAAAAAAGAGGTGCAGGAGCGGGCCATGCGGACGCTAAAGCTCTACATCAACCAGGGCGTGCAGTATGTGCGCTCCCATGTGGATATCTCCAACGATCTGACCGGCTTTGAGGCGCTCATGGAGCTGAAGGAAAAGGTGGCCGATCAGATTGAGATCCAGCTGGTGGCGTTTCCGCAGGACGGGCTGTTCACGTCCAAAAAGGTGAGGGAAAATCTGGAGGAAGCAGTGCGCATGGGCGCGGACGTGATCGGAGGAATTCCGCACTTTGAGATGACCCGCGAGTATGGGGTCAAGAGCGTGGAGTACGTGCTGGAGCTGGCCATGCGCTACGGCCGTCTGGTGGACATGCACTGCGATGAGATCGACGACGAGCAGTCGCGCTTCCTGGAGGTTTTGGTGGCAGGCGCCTACGAGACGGGCCTGGGGGCGAAGGTCACGGCCAGCCACACCACGGCGATGCACTCCTACAACGGGGCGTACTGCGACAAGCTGTTCCGGGTGCTGCGCATGAGCGGCATTAACATCATCGCAAACCCGCTGGTGAACGTGAACCTTCAGGGCCGGTTCGACGCCTACCCCAAGCGCAGGGGCTTAACCAGGATCAAGGAGCTGTCGGAGAATAACATCAACGTCTCCATGGGGCATGACGACATCTATGATCCCTTCTACCCCATGGGGAACGGGGATATGGTGGAGGTGCTGTCCATGGGCCTGCATCTGTGCCATGTGATGGGGTACCACGAGTTGAACGACTCCTACAAAATGATCACCCACAATGGGGCCCGGACACTGAAACTGTCCGCGAAAGAGTACGGGATTTCCGTCGGGAATCCGGCGAATTTCAACATTTTTAAGGCGGACAGCTTTTTTGAGATCCTGCGCTGCAGGCGCAAGCCGCTGTGCTTTGTCAGAAGGGGAGCGCTCACAATGCGGGAAGAGTAAATCTTGGGGGGATTGACGATGAAACTTGTGTTAAATATTCTGGGGATTTTTGTGGTTCTGTCCCTGATGTGGCTGTTGTCCTACCGGAAAAAGGCAGTCAAAATAAAGATGATCGCGCGGGGAATCCTTGTGGAGCTGGTTCTGGCCATCCTCCTCGTGAAGGTTCCGGCTGGCAGAATCGTGATATCCGTGCTCTCGGACGGCGTGTCCAGGGTGCTGTCCTACGCCAACGAGGGGATCGTCTTCATGTTCGGCAGCCTCGGGGATCCGGCTGCGCCGACGGGCCACATCATGGCGATTCAGACGCTTGCGGTGATTGTCTTTGTGTCCGCGCTGTTTAACGTGCTCTACTACCTGGGCGTGCTGAGCGTTGTGATCAAATGGGTGGGAAAAGCGGTTGGAAGGATTATGGGCACCTCCCAGGTGGAGACGTTTGTGGCTGCCGCCAACATGTTCCTCGGGCAGTCGGACAGCCCGATTTTGATCAGCAAATACTTAAACCGGATGACGGACAGCGAGATCATGGTGGTGCTGGTCTCCGGCATGGGAAGCATGTCGGCCAACGTTCTGGGGGGATACATGGGGATGGGGATCCCCATGGAGTACCTTCTCGTGGCGAGCGTGCTGGTTCCGTTTGGCAGTATTTTGATATCCAAGATCCTTCTGCCACAGACCGAGGAGGTGACGGAGGTCGGTGAGATACAGATCGATCACAGAGGGGAAAACGTAAACGTTCTGTCGGCGCTGTCGGAGGGCGGCGCAACCGGCCTGCAGGTGGCGGTCTCCATCGCGGCGTCCCTGATGGTGATGATCTCCGTGGTGGCGCTAGTGAACGGGGCGTTGGGCATATTCGGCCTGTCTCTGCAGGGAATTCTCGGGACATTGTTTGCGCCGTTCGGGGCACTCATGGGGCTGGAGGGCCCGCAGATCAGGGAGGCCGGGCAGCTGCTGGGGAGCAAGCTGATATTGAACGAGTTTGTGGCCTTTGCCGACCTGGGCGCAGTGATCCACACCATGGACTATCGGTCCGGCCTGGTGCTGACCGTGGCGCTGAGCGGCTTTGCCAATGTGGGGAGCATGGGCGTCTGCGTGTCTGCCATCGGCGCGCTGTGCAAAGAAAAACGCGCCGTGCTGGCAAGGCTGGCACCCAGGGCCATGCTCGGGGGTTTCGCCGTCAGCGTGCTGAGCGCGATGATGGTGGGGATGGTTACGTTGTTTTGAGGTGAGATGGCGTGGACCTGGACGATAACGGAAACGGCACCGGCAAGCGCGTGAGAAAGAAATCCTTCGGGTGGTACCAGAAGGTCATCGCAAGCAACGGGGAGTGCCTGTAAAAGCCATCATTAAAAGGGGAATCCCCTGGCCATTTTCCTGGCCGGGGGATCCCCCTTTTTCGAGTGCGATGAGGCGCCCGCCCAGGCAGCCATTGAGCCCCATCGGCTGAGGCTTTGCGCTACTTTACATCCAGTCGTACCCCCAGGTCTAACGTCACGTCCCTGGACTCAATCCCCATGATCACGTAATCGGAATCCATGAGAGTGATATTGTATCTTTCCGTTTGCCAGACGATCGCGTGATACTTGTCCTCGTCCATGGTCATGTGCACCTCGTACTTCCTGTTAAAGTAGTCCGTCAGGCTGTCCGCCAGCTTGTCCAGGTCCTGCTCCTCGTCGTCACAACACCAGGAGATCACGGAGTCCAGCTTTTCCGGCAAAATGTAGGCCTCCATGGGAAAGCCGTTGTAGTCCTTTGTCAGGTAATAACCGTCCGCGCCTTCGGTCAGCTCCGGCTCCAGCTTCCTGATCTCCTCAATACTCATTCCCGGAACGATGGAGGTAAACGGCAGGATGCTGTCCTTTTCGTTATTGGCGCTTGCGCAGGCCGTGAGCATGACCGCAGCGACGCCGGCGAGTCCCAGAATGCACAGTCTGTTCCAACTTGTATACATGTCCCGTCACATCCCCCCTTTCCTGGCCGGATCACTTATTTTTGCTCGATGATTTCAAGGCTTGTGCCGTCCGGATCCTGGATGAAGAAAAAGCGGGTTGACGGATTGGGCTGGAACGGGCCGCTCACGATCGCCACGCCCTGCCGTTTCATGTCCTCCATCGCCATGTCCAGGTTTTCCACAGAGAATCCCAGGGAGGGCCCTCCCTGGCATGCCGGCAGCTTTGCCCCTTTGTCGCAGATCAGCTCCAGCTCGGCTGGTCCGTCCGCCAGAAAGGCGATTTCTGTCCGGGGACCGCCGGGAAAGCGGCGCACAAGCCGCAGGCCGATCACGGTCTCATAAAATCGGATCGAGTTTTCCAGGTCTTTTACATGAATGGTTGCAAATATAAATTTCATTATCGGTAGTCCTCCTTGATTGTTTTTTGATTAAAACTCCAGTCCCAGCTGGTAGGCCTTCTTTAGATGGACCGGCGCCAGCTGGTCTCTGAGGGGCTCATCCCAGTGGGTGATGCCGTCAAAAATAACCATCTCTTTTTCCTTCGCCCGGTCACGGATCCGGTCGCCGAGCATCACGGTCTCCATCGCTGCTTTCTCGCCCGTCTCAGCGAGCGACTGGGCGGTTTTCCCCGCACATGCGATCACCAGGGCTTTGTCGAGCGTTTTCATCCGCGGGTTCGGAGTGTAGGCGAACCCTGTGGTCCAAACCCGGTCGAACCACCCCACTAACTTCGCCGGGGCCTCCGTCCAGAAAACCGGATAAATCCACGCGATGGCGTCGCTGCTCTGTATTTTTTCCTGCTCGAGCCGCACATCCTCCGCGACCGGGACATCGGATTTATAATAAGTCTCTTTTAAATATTCATCCCCTGTCATGTCCGACGTGAAGCCCATCTCATATAAATCGGACACAACCACCGTGTGCCCCGCCGCCTGCAAGCCCCTCATAAACTGGAGATACACTTGATAGGTAAAACTGGTTCTGCTGGGGTGGCAGTATACAACAAAAACTCTCATGAAACACCTCCGCCGTTTATTTGCCTGTCAGTCCCACCAACAATAATAACAGTGACTGCCCTGGCCGCGAAACGAATCAACCGGTTGCAGGGCGCCGTCACCCGTGACCACAAGATTTACCTTGTCATAGAAATCCCGGTCCTGCAGCTCCCCGACGTCGCTGGGGAACAGATCCTTTGACTGTGAGAAAATCCGCTTCACATCGGCGAGGGGAAGCGCGCTGAAAATGATGAGGGTGTCCGCATAAATATACGCCTCATCGTCATCCTCCTCCAAACTGTACACCTCCACGAAAATTTGCGCGGCCGGGTCCATGGCGGCGACCCGATTGATCATGGCCATATAGTTTGTCTTTCCCTCATCCCTCTCGCAGTTAAAATCGGTGAAGGGGTCGCTTGCATCGAGGTAATCTTTATATGGAACCAGGTAATTGTGCGAATAATCTCTGCGCTGTTCCCGCTCCCTGAGCAGCGCCAAAATGCGCTCCCGGTTATAGTCCGTCTTGTCCATCGCTATTATACCCCCTCGGATCGTCACTCCAAAAACAGTGGGAGGACAATCATCGCGATCCCCAGAAGGGCAAACAGGATTCCTCCAAATTTTGTGCTGAGCAGATAAAGATCGGACGGCTCGTCCGCGCGGTAAGATTTCCACTGTTCCGTCAGTTTCCAGACCAGGCCGGGCTTCAGAAAGAGAAGCAGCCCCAGCGCGAGAAATCCGATTCCACTGAAAATGGACCACAGCATGTTAGTTTCCTCCTCATCTAATGTTTGTCATCCCGAATCAGGGCGTACATCTTCATATCCAACACCTGCCCGTTTTTGACCGCGTTGCAGTGCAAAACGCCCTCACACTGAAATCCGGCCTTTTCCAAAACCCGGCAAGAGGCCCTGTTGTAGGCGAACGGTTCTGCAAAGATGCGGATGATATCGGTTTGCTCAAAGACAGTTTTGCACATCTGCCGCACCGCCTCCGTCCCGATTCCCTTTCCCCAAAACGGTTCGCCCAGGTAGTAGCCCAGCTCCCCCGTCCGGCAATGGATGTTAGTCTGCCGGTAGACAGCGATACTCCCCGCAAGCTCCCCGCCCACTGTGATCGCAAACGCGCAGGTGTTTGCGGGGTCCGCCTGCTGCATCTCAGTGATAAAGAATTCTGCATCCGCTTTTGTGTACGGGTACGGTATCCCATCGCGCAGATTGTTCTGCACCTTTTTGTTGGAGATGATGGCACATAACGCGCCGGCATCCCGTATGTCCCATTTTCTCAGTCGACATTCCATATGTTACCTCCATACGGCCCATGCGAAAGCCGGAAATCATGATTCCGTAAACAGGAACGGAACGCCGGGCCATGCCAGCTGCGGCAGCTCAGGCAGCTTGTTTAAGTGCACGTAGATCACCTGATGGTCGCCCCATATGCCCGATTCCGGTTTCCTGGTATTCAGCGTGATGTGGTAAAATCCGTCCTCCAGCGCCACGGTCTGTTCCTCCGGGCAGTCGGGATCAAACTCCGAGAGCCAGAATAAATCGATCACCCGCAGCTCGCCGCCGGCAACCTGGATTCCCAGGCGGATGGATACCGGAAAATCGCGGTCAATGCCCGCGGACGGATACCCGTTTCGAAACTTGAGCGCATAGGTCCCGGACGAACCCGTGCAAAAGCCGGTCACATCCCCAAGGCGCACATGCCTGGCCACATCCTCCGGGGCCGAAAATTCCTCCCGGAGAAAATCGCTTCCCATGGGGATACCGTCCACCATCCCCGGGGAGTAGAGCACGATCCCCATCCCATCGATTTCAAGCGTCATATCTTTTTCAATGATTCCCATTCCATATACCTCCCGATTCGAATTCTCAATCACCGGCAAAATGCCGTCATGCCGCGTGCGGTTTACGGCCTATGGCGATCGATGGATCCCTTTTGGCAGAATTCCCCACACAGGCGACCGGCGCATCTCCTTAGAGTATACCCTATAATGATGAAACTGTGAAGCCTGTAGGTTGGAAACGAGTAAGACGAAACGAGTAAGACCGCTTCGACATGTGCGCCCCGGCGAGGTGGTCTGGCCCTCGGAGAGGCGGTCTAGCCCCCGACGAGGTGGCTTGTCCCCCGGCGAGGCGGCTCGGCTCCTGGTGAGGCGGCCCGGCTCCTAGTGAGTTGGCCTGGCTCTGGCGAGGTGGCCTGTCCCTGGCGAGATGGCCTGGCCCCAGCGAGGCGGCCTGGCTCTGGCGAAGTAGCCGGGCCCCCAGTGAGGTGTCTCGGCCCAGGCGAGGTGTCCCGGCCCAGGTGAGGTGGCCTGTCCACCCAGTGAGGTGGCCCGGCCCCAGCGAGGCGACCTGGCCCGGCCTCGGCGAGACAGCCTCTCTCCCAAAAACACCCCCTTCCATACACGGTCTCTCTCCCCCCACCAAACCAACGTCTCCCAAACAATAATTCCCTCCCTATTTTCCAAAAAACGGTGTAATTCCCCATACCAGATTTCCACCCATCAAATATTCATAAAAAATCTTATAAAAACCTCTTGCAAAAACCCCTTTCATGTGGTACTATCCACTTAACAGCTTAATATATTAACCTATTAAGCGTAGCGAATGGCGAGGACTCAGGTGAAAGGGGGATGAGAGACTTCCGCTGAAACTGCTGATTTTGAGAAAAACGGAGCCGTTTCCGATTGAAGAGAGAGGGAAAAATTGATATGATAACAACAGATTATTATATTAACCAGCTAAGTGGTCAAAAAGGAGAGGGTCGCATGTCAATTCCAAAATATCAGCAGATCAAACAGAACTTACTTTACGAGATCAACAACGGTAAATTTCAGCCGGGAGATAAGTTTTACAGCGAGGCGGAGCTGAAGCGCAAGTACAGTGTCAGCGGGATCACCGCGATCAAGGCATTGCAGTGTCTGACCAATGAAGGCTATCTGGTCAGGTATCAGGGCAAAGGGACCTATGTGTCAAAGGCGAGAAGGGGAAAGATCGTCAAGTTTTCCGACATCGAGAAGTACAAGAACGCGGCGGAGCGGACGGAGGTGTTGGATATCCGGCGGATGAAGGATCCGCGGATCGCGGCGCAGCTGCGGTTGAGTCCGGATGAGGAGTTCTACCACATCAAGCGGATGCGGCTGGTGGACGACAAACCCATTATCGTGCAGAACAGCTATGTGATCACAGAGTTCATCCGGGAGGAGGACGCCGGGGACAAGGAAAAGTTCACGTCGATCTACGGCAAGATCCGCGAGGACTTCGGACTGGATCTCTACCAGGCGGATTCCAAGGAGATCACGGAGATCGTGTTCCCCACTCCGGAGGAGGCGGCGAAGCTGTTGGGCCTCGGAGAGCGGGAGCCCAGCGCCTTTACCAGGCGTTATACATACCTGTTTGACGGAAGAACCATTGAGTACATCGAGGGCTACAAGCGATGGGATTATTTCAGCATTGAGATTGAACCGATTTAACCGGTGCGCTCCGGCACGCCGGAATGGAGGAAGCGTATGGAATTGTTATTAGTCTCCCACAGAGGGATTGCATCTGGAATGAAGACGGCGATCGGCATGGTGATGGGCGCGATGGCGGACCAGGTTACAGCCATGGAGCTGACCGAGGACGAGGGCATCGAGCGGTTTGCCGGGCGCCTGGAGGAGTATCTCATCTCCTGGCTGACGGAGGGAAAGAAGGGGCTTGTGTTCGCGGACCTGCGCGGCGGAACCCCCTACAACCAGGCGGAGCTTCTGCTTGAAAAGCACGGGCTTAAAGGCCGGGCGAAGGTGATCAGCGGCATGAATCTGCCCATGGTGGTGGACGCGCTGCTGCGTGACATGGATGTGTGCAGCGACGATGAGCTGGCCAGCCTGGTGCAGGCGGCCCGGGACGGAATTATGTGCCTGGATCTGGAGCGAAGAAACGCCGGATCCGATGACGAGTGACAGGAGGGAATAGAAGATGACAATACAGTGGTGGCAGATTCTGCTCATTACAATCTACGCGGGGTTTGCGTTTTATGACGGTAACAATACAACATTCGGTACGGTAAAGCCCACCATGGCCGGCTTCTTCGCCGGGCTGGTGCTGGGGGATATTACCACCGGCCTAGTGGTCGGCGGCACCTTAAACCTGCTGGTTCTGGGAATCGGCAATTTCGGCGGAGCTTCCATCCCGGACTACATGACCGGCGCGCTCCTGGGAACGTCCTTTGCGATCCAGAGCGGCCAGGGCGCTGAGTTCGGCGTGACGCTGGCGATCCCCATCGGCCTTCTGATGATCCAGCTGGACATCCTGGCCAGATTCTCCAATACATACTTCCAGCACCGGGCGGAGCGCCTGGTGGAGAGCGGCAACATCGAGGCGGCGGCCAAGATGAACATCCTGGGCCTGATTCCCCAGTCCATCTCCCGCATGCTGCCGGTATTCCTGGCGCTGGTGTTCGGCTCCGACTTTGTTAACCTGGTGGTGAACCACCTTCCCATGTGGCTGATGAACGGCCTCAAGACGGCGGGCGGTATCCTTCCCTCCCTCGGTATTGCGATCCTGTTACGCTACCTTCCGGTGAGCCGCAACCTGCCCTACCTGATCATTGGATTTGTGCTGGCAGCCTACTTGAAGGTGCCGGTTCTGGGCGCGGCCCTGGTGGGACTGGCGTTCGCAATTCTCAGTTTCCAGTCCGAGAAGGACGAGGTTCCTGCCGCAGCGCAGGCCACAGTAAATGCAGGAGGTGAAATGGGTGATGAGTAAGGAGACGAACGGACTGACAAAAGAGAGCAGAAGCGTTTTCTGGAGATGGTATTTCCTGGGAGGCGCAGGCTGGAACTACGAGAAGATGCAGGGCCTTGGCTACTATTTCAGCATGCTGCCCATGATCAAGAAGCTGAAGGACGAGGAGGAGCGCAAGCGCCTGGCCAAGACCGAGCTCCAGTTTTTCAACACCAATAACACCATGGCCCCCATCATCATGGGCGTAGACTGCGCCCTGCAGGACCAGACGGGAGCGGACGCGGCGGACACCATCGCGGCGCTTAAGACCGGTATGATGGGCCCCTTAGCCGGAATCGGCGACACCCTATTCCACGTGATCCCCTCCACCATCATCGGCTCCATCGCCTCCTACATGGCGCTTGAGGGAAGCCCGGTGGCGCTGATTCTCTGGATCTTCTTCGGCCTGCTGCGCATGTTCTGCATGAAGAACTTCTTCTCCATGGGCTACCGGGAGGGCGCGAAGATCGTCAGCGAGATCGGCAACCGCTTAAAGAAGATCACCAAGGCCGCCAACATCCTGGGCATCACGGTGATCGGCGCATTGATCCCGTCTGTGGTGAACGCGCGGTTTGCCTACGAGTTCTCCTGGGGAGAGGTGAGCATCTCCGTGCAGGAGCTGGCCGACAAGATCATGCCGTCCTTAGCCCCCACGCTGGTGGTGTTCTTCGCCTACTGGATGCTGGGAAGAAAGAAGATGAACTCCACCAGAGTGACCCTGTTACTGGTCGTGGTGGGTATCCTGGCCTACAACCTGAAGATTTTTGCATAATGCCATTATATAAGGAGGAAACACAATGAAAGGATTTGTACACATTCGCATCGACGACCGCCTGATCCATGGACAGGTGGCCACCCGCTGGTCCACCGGACTCAAGGTAAACCGCATCATGGTCATCGACGACGCGGTGGCTGCAAACGACAACGAGAAGGCGATTCTGCGCATGGCGGCCCCCGCCGGCGTCAACACCTCCATTCTGCCCCTGGAGAAGGCTGTGGCCAACATCCAGAACGGCAACTACGACGGCCAGCGCGTGATGCTGATCGTGAAGAGCCCCGTCACCCTGGTGAAGATGATGGAGCTGGGCGTGCAGCTGCTGCCGGTGAACATTGGAAACATGTCCAACCGCCCGGGAACTACCCAGTACAAGAAGTCCGTCAGCATGACAACAGAGGAGCGGGCGGCTGTGGATCAGCTTCTGGCCGCTGGAATCAAGGTGACGGCCCAGATGGTTCCGGACGATCCGGCCACCGGCATCGAGGCATTTTTCTAGGGCAGAGCATGACGCGCTTTGCGGGGAAAGAGGAGCGTTTATGAGAGAAGAGACGAACACATGGGTGGAGCGGGAGCTGGACCGCTGCTGCCGGGTGCTGCGCCGGAACATGGAGCGATTTGGCACGGATTTCCCGTCCGCCTGCGCCACGGGCGGCAAGTATCGGATCAAGAAAAATGACGACTGGACCAACGGTTTCTGGACCGGGATGCTCTGGATGGCGTACATGCACACCGGGGACGAGGCGTTTCGGGAGCTGGCCATGAAGAATGTGGAGAGCTTTAAGGAGCGCCTGGACGCCCACTTTGTGCTGGACCACCATGACATCGGCTTTCTCTACAGCCCCTCCGTCGTGGCGGCCCTAAAGATCACCGGGGACGACCGGCTGATCTGCCAGATTCTGAGAGCCGCGGATGTGCTGGCGGCCCGCTTCCAGGAGAAGGGCGGTTTCATCCAGGCCTGGGGAAAACTGGGAGAGGAGCGGGAGTACCGCCTGATTATCGACTCCCTGCTAAACCTGCCGCTGCTCTACACGGCCGCAGAGCTGACCGGGGAGGAGCGCTACCGGGAGATCGCAGAACGCCACTACGAGAACGTGGTTAGCTGCATCGTGCGGGAGGACGGCTCCACCTACCACACCTACTATTTTGACCCTGAGACCGGCGCGCCCGCCCGGGGCGCCACCCATCAGGGCTTCAGCGACAACTCCTGCTGGGCCAGGGGGCAGGCCTGGGCGATCTACGGCATGCCGCTCCACGCCAGAGTGTCCGGCCGGGCGTTCACGCCCCGCGAGGAGGAGATCTACCGCCGGGTGGTGGAGTACTTCGAATCCCATCTGCCTGAGAGCGGCATGCCCTACTGGGATCTGGTGTTCACGGACGCGGACGGCCAGCCCTGGGACAGCTCTGCGCTCGCCATCGCGGCCCTTGGCATGCTGGAGACAGGCAGGGAAGATCGGGCGAGGGAGATGCTAGAGGTCTGCCGCGACCTGGCTGCGCCGGAGGACGGCGCCCAGAGCGAGGGAATTCTGCTCCACGGCGTGTACGCCTACAGCGAGGGCAAGGGCGTGGACGAACCCAATCTTTGGGGAGACTTTTTCTACATGGAAGCCCTGATGCGGCTCTCGCGGCCGGAGTGGACCCCGTTTTTGTGACAGGAGAGACAATCGATGAGTACGTTTGAAATAAGAGAAGAATTCTGCCTGGACGGCAAGCCGGTCAAGCTGCTGTCCGGTGCGGTCCACTACTTCCGCCTGGCGCGGGAGTACTGGGAGGACTGCCTCTTCAACCTGAAGGCCATGGGCTTCAACACCGTTGAGACTTACATCCCCTGGAACATCCATGAGCCGAGGGAGGGGGAGTTCGACTTTTCCGGAAACCGGGACGTGGAGGGCTTTGTGCGCCTGGCCGGGTCCATGGGACTGCACGTGATTCTGCGTCCCAGCCCGTTCATCTGCGCGGAGTGGGAGTTTGGGGGACTCCCCGCCTGGCTGCTGCGCTACCCGGATATGAAGGTGCGCACCAACACGCCGCTGTTCTTGGAGAAGGTGGAGGCCTACTACCGGGAGCTGTTTAGCCACATCCGGGAGCTGCAGATCACAAGGGGCGGCCCGGTGATCATGATGCAGGTGGAGAACGAGTACGGCTCCTTCGGAAACGACAAGGAGTACCTGCGCCAGATTAAGGGGCTGATGGAGCGCTTCGGCGCGGAGGTGCCGCTGTTCACGTCGGACGGCGCATGGGACGCCGCGCTGGAGGCGGGCAGCCTGATCGAGGACGGCGTGCTGGCCACGGCCAACTTCGGCTCCCGGTCCGCGGAAAACCTGGATGTGCTGGAGGCCTTCTTCGCCCGCCACGGGAAAAAGTGGCCGCTGATGTGCATGGAGTTCTGGGACGGCTGGTTCAACCGCTGGAAGGAGAAGATCATCACCCGGGACGCCGACGATTTGGCCATGGAGGTGCGGGAGCTCTTAGGGCGCGCCAGCATCAATCTCTACATGTTCCAGGGCGGCACCAACTTCGGCTTCTACAACGGCTGCTCCGCCAGGGGCTACACCGACCTGCCGCAGATCACCTCCTACAACTACGACGCAATCCTCACCGAGTGGGGGGAGCCCACCGGGAAGTTCTACGGGGTGCGCCAGGTGGTGCGGGACCTGTTCCCGGACGCCTCGACCTGCGAGCCCAGGGACCGGGAGCGGGCGGCCTACGGCGAGGCAGTGCTCACCGGGCGGGTATCCCTGTTCTCCTGCCTGGAGGACATCGCAGAGTGCCAGAAGAGCGCCTACCCCATGACCATGGAGGAGGCGGGGGACGGCTACGGCTACATGCTGTACCGCACCAGCGTCAAGGGATACAACCGGAAGATGAAGGTGAAGGCGGTCCAGGCCTCCGACCGCGTGCAGTACTATTTAAACGGCGCGTTCGAGGGCACCCAGTACCAGAACAACTCGGGGGAGGAGCTGGAGCTGTACTTTGGGCCAGAGAACCGGCTGGACCTGCTGGTGGAGAACATGGGCCGCGTCAACTACGGCTACAAGCTGCAGGCCCCCACCCAGCGCAAGGGCATCCGCACCGGCGTGATGGTGGATCTGCACTTTGAGAGCGGCTGGGAGCAGTACGCGCTGCCCCTTGACAACGTGGAGAAGGTGGACTTCTCCAAGGAGTGGCGCAGGGATACGCCTGCGTTTTACCGCTACGAGTTTTCGGCGGAGCGCCGGATGGACACCTTCCTAAACTGCCGCGAGTTGGGCAAGGGCGTGGCGTTTATCAACGGGTTCAACCTGGGCCGCTACTGGTCCGAGGGCCCGGTGCAGTACCTATACATCCCCGCGCCCCTGCTCAGGGAGGGCAAGAACGAGATCATCGTTTTTGAGACCGAGGGGAAGACAGCCGACGCGCTGAATCTGGAGGCGCGGCCGGTGTATGTGGAGTTTGACTGATCGAGTGGGAATTAATTGAGGGCGTGACATGCCAAAGCTTGGCATGTCACGCC
>USJW01000047.1 GCA_900555045.1 uncultured Clostridium sp.
GATATCAGAAATGTATTTGACGGGACAAAAACACAAATATATTTAAGGAGGAAGTATTTATGAAGAAAAGAAAGTTATGGGCACTGGCACTGACGGCGGCGATGGTTGGATCACTGGCAGCCTGCGGAGGCGGCTCCAAGGCGCCGGAGACCACAGCGGCACCGGCGGCGGACACCACGGCAGCTCCGGCGGCGGACACAACCGCGGCGGCAGCGGACACCCAGGCACCGGCCGGTGACGGAGGAAGCCTTGTGTACTGGTCCATGTGGGAGTCCACAGAGCCTCAGGGTCAGGTGATCAAGGAGGCGGTTGACAAATTCTCCGCAGACACCGGAATCAAGGTGGACGTTCAGTTTAAGGGACGTACCGGTATCCGCGAGGGCCTTCAGCCGGCTCTGGACGCGGGAACGAACATTGACCTGTTTGACGAGGATATCGACCGTGTGAACAAGACATGGGGCGCATACATTATGGATCTGGAGGATCTGGCCAAGAAAGCCGACTACGAGAAGACCGCCAGCGCGAGCCTGATCGGCGCATGCCGCGAGGTGGGCGGCGGAACGCTCAAGTCCATCCCCTACCAGCCCAACGTGTTCGCATTCTTCAACAACCAGTCCATCTTTGATGAGGCCGGAGTGACCGAGGCCCCGAAGACCTGGGCGGAGTTAGACGCAGCGTGCCAGAAGATCAAGGACGCCGGCTACACCCCGATCACCTGCGACGACGCTTACATCCTGTGCATGTTCGGATATCACATGAGCAGAATCAACGGATATGACAAGACCTCCGATATCGTGAAGAACAACAAGTGGGACGATCCGTCTGTTCTGGCAACCGCCAAGGCGTACGAGGATTTCGCAAAGAAGGGTTACTTCTCCGAGGGCATCGGCTCCAACGTATGGCCCGCAGGACAGAACCAGGAACTGGCGATGGGCACCGCGGCAATGTATCTCAACGGCTCCTGGCTTCCCAACGAGGTGAAGGACATGGCCGGCGACGACTTTAAGTGGGGTTGCTTCAGCTATCCGGCAGTGGAGAACGGAACCGACGGAACAGAGGCCGCAAACTTCGGCGCGCAGGTTCTGGCAATCAACAAGAATTCCGCAAACGCGGAGGCCGCCTTCCAGCTGATCACCTACATCACCAAGGGCGAGTTCGACAAGAAGCTCTCCGTTGAGTCCGTAGGTATCCCGGCAGATTCCACCAACACCGAGTGGCCCGCACAGATCGCGTGCGTACAGCCGGTGCTCGAGAGCCTGACCACCCGCTATCCGTGGGCAGCCGGCGCTGAGGACAACGTGGATATGACCCCGATCATCAAAGAGAACATGATGAAGCTCTGCGGCGGTTCCATCACTGCGGACGAGTTCGTGGCAAACCTTCAGGCAGCAGGCAAGTAATACAACAGCAACGGCATTTTGAGGTGGCATCGTTTAACGCTGCCACCTCTTTTATATCTGAAAAGTTAGGAGGCACTGGTGTGAAAAGAAACAAAGGTATGATCATCGCGTTTATGACGCCGGCAGTGGTGATGTTCGTCCTGGTGTTCCTCTACCCGATTATCAGAACCATTCTGATGAGCTTTTTCAAGATCGAGGGAATCACGGACACCATATCAAAATGGACATTCACCGGAATCGACAACTATGTGAAACTGGCCAACACTACCTTGTTCCGCTTATCCATGTGGAACCTGGTCCGAATCTGGTTCATCGGCGGAATTATCGTCATGTCGCTGGCACTTCTGTTTGCAGTCATCATAACCAGCGGCATCCGTTTCAAGAGCTTTTTCCGGGCAATGATCTATCTGCCCAACATCGTCAGCGCGGTGGCGCTGGCAACCATGTGGCTGCAGTACGTGTACAGCCCCAAGTTCGGCCTGTTGAAGAACTTTTTCACCTCCATCGGACTCACCTCCCTGGCTAAAATCCAGTGGCTGGACAACGACCACAAGTTCATGGCGCTTCTGCTCGCCTACTGCTTCGGAATGGTGGGCTACCACATGCTGATTTTCTCCAGCGGCATCGAGCGGATCAGCGACGACTATTTTGAGGCGGCGACCCTGGACGGCGCCAACAAGTTCATGCAGTTTCGCTACATCACACTGCCCCTGTTAAAGGGCGTGTTCCGCACGAACATTACCATGTGGAGCGTGACCAGCGTCGGATTCTTCGTGTGGTCGCAGCTGTTCTCGACCGTGACGGCCGACACTCAGACCATCACGCCCATGGTTTACCTGTATATGCAGATCTTTGGCGCAGGAAACAGCGTGACCGAGCGGAACTCGGGAATCGGCGCGGCGGTCGGCGTTATGCTGAGCGTGTGCGTGGTGGCTGTGTTCTGGCTGTGCAATCATCTTCTAAAAGATGATGATCTGGAATTCTAAAGGAGGGGGGAACGGATATGTCAGGATTATTTGGTAAAAAAGAGAAACAATATCGGGAACCCGTCCGCTGGAAGAGAGAGCTAAAGCTGGGCCCGGGCTACCTGCTGCTGAGTCTGTGGATTCTCTTCACGCTGGTGCTTCTCGGCTGGGTGCTGCTTGCCAGCTTCTCCACCACCAAGGAGATCTTCTCCAACAAGCTTTTGGACAGTGGATTCCATTTTGAGAACTATGTGAAGGCGTGGGTCAACTCCAACGTGTCCACCATCTTCTTTAACTCGCTGTTCTACTCCTTCGTGTCCTGCGCGCTTCTGATCATGATCTGTGCGCCGGCCGCGTACGCGCTGTCGCGCTTCGACTTTGTGTGCAATAAGCTGATCCAGACCGGTCTGGTGGCCTCCATGGGCGTGCCGGTGGTCATGATCGTGCTGCCGCTGTTCGCGCTGGTGGCCGGGCTCAACATCCTCAACAACGTGACGGCCAACATGGTGACGCTGATCTTCCTGTACATCGGAATCAACGTGCCCTACACGACAATTTTCCTCACCACCTTCTTCGCCAACCTTTCCAGGGCGTTTGAGGAGGCGGCCGCCATCGACGGGTGCCCGCCGGTGAAGACCTTCTGGCTGATCATGCTCCCCATGGCCCAGCCGGGTATCGTGACTGTGACGATTTTCAACTTCATCAATATCTGGAACGAGTACTTTATCTCCCTGATCTTCGGCAACTCGGACCGTGTGCGCCCGGTTGCGGTGGGACTGTACTCCATGATCAACTCCATGAAATACACGGGCGACTGGGCCGGCATGTTCGCGGCGGTGGTCATCGTGTTCCTGCCCACCTTCATCCTGTACATCTTCCTGTCTGAGAAGATCATCGCAGGTGTCACGGGCGGCGGCGTGAAGGGATAATTGTAAACGCAAAATCAAGTGAGAGAGGGACGAGAACATGGGAAAGAAACCGGTTTTAGTGATCATGGCGGCCGGAATGGGCAGCCGCTACGGCGGACTCAAGCAGATTGACCCGGTGGATGAGTACGGCAATATTATCATTGATTTTTCGATCTTCGACGCGAAGCAGGCCGGGTTTGAGAAGGTGATTTTCATTATCAAGAAGGCCATCGAGGCGGAGTTTAAGGCCCACATCGGCGACCGGATCAGCCGCTATGTGGACGTGGAGTACGTGTACCAGGAGCTGGATAAGATTCCGGAGGGCTTTGAGGTGCCGGAGGGGCGCGTGAAGCCCTGGGGCACCGCCCACGCCGTGCTGTGCTGCAAGGACCTGATCGACGGCCCCTTCGCGGTGATCAACGCCGACGACTACTACGGCCGGGAGGCCTACCACATGATCTACAACCAGCTGGCGACCGTGGGGGATGACGACAAGTACCAGTACACCATGGTGGGCTACCAGCTCTACAACACCCTGACCGAGAACGGCCATGTGGCCCGGGGCGTGTGCACGGTGGATGAAAACGGCTATCTGACGGACGTCCACGAGCGCACCAGGATTGAGAAGCACGGGGACACGGCGGAGTACACGGAGGACGACGGGGCCACTTGGACTACGCTACCCGAGTCCACCATCGTGTCCATGAACATGTGGGGCTTTACCGAGAGCATCCTCGGCGAGATGGAGCGGCGGTTCGGGGCGTTTCTGGAGAAGAGCCTGCCGGTGAATCCGTTAAAGTGCGAGTATTTCCTTCCGTTCGTGGTGGATGAGCTGCTGAAAGCCGGCCAGGCAGAGGTTACGGTTCTAAGGAGCGTGGACCGCTGGTACGGCGTCACCTACAAGGAAGACAAGGAAGTGGTGGTGAACGCCATCCGGGCGCTTAAGGAAAAAGGGCTGTATCCGCAAAAACTGTGGGAGGACTAGGCGATGAGTGCAGAGATTGAGAGACGTATCATTGAGGAGGCGGCCGGAGCGTTCGCCACGGAGGGGGAGTTTGTGGACTGCAGGCGCTACGGCAGCGGCCACATCAACGACACCTTCAAGCTGGTGTGCGGCCGTCCCTATATCCTCCAGAGGATGAACGACGATATATTTAAGGATCCGGTGTCCCTGATGCGCAACATCGAGGGCGTCACCACCTTCCTCCGCCAGGAGGTCATAAAGAACAACGGGGACCCGGACCGGGAGACTTTAAACCTCGTAAAGACCCGGGACGGAAAGAATTTCTATGTGGACAGCGAGGGCAATTACTGGAGAATGTACCTGTTCATCGAGGGCGCAACCTGCTACAATCTGGTGCAGAAGCCCGAGGACTTCTACCAGAGCGGCAAGGCCTTCGGCCACTTTCAGCGCCTGCTCTCCAAGTACCCGGCTAAGGAGCTGGCCGAGACGATTCCAGGCTTTCACGACACGCCCAGGCGGTTTGAGGCGTTTAAGCGGGCCGTGGCCCAGGACGTCTGCCACCGGGCGGACAGCGTGCAAAGCGAGATTCAGTTTGTGATGGACCGCGGGAAGGACATGGGCCTGGCGATGGATATGCTTGCGAGCGGGGAGCTGCCCCTCAGAGTGACCCACAACGACACCAAGCTCAACAACATCATGATCGACGACGTGACCGGCGAGGCCATCTGCATCATCGACCTGGACACCGTGATGCCCGGGCTCTCCATCTTCGACTTCGGCGACTCCATCCGCTTCGGCGCCAACACGGCCGAGGAGGACGAGACCGACTTGAGCAAGGTTTCCCTGTCCCTGCCCCTGTTTGAGATTTACACCAAGGGCTTTTTAGAGGGCTGCGCCGGAAGCCTCACGGACGCCGAGGTGCGGATGCTCCCCCAGGGTGCGCGGCTCATGACCCTGGAGTGCGGGATGCGCTTCCTCGCCGACTATCTGGAGGGAGACACGTACTTTAAGATTGCCAGGGAGCACCACAATCTGGACCGCTGCCGGACCCAGTTTAAGCTGGTGGAGGACATGGAGGCAAAGTGGAGCGAGATGGAGGAGATTGTGAGGAGACTGGCCTAGAAAATTGTATAGAGAATCCCGCGGGCGGAGCTTTCCGCCTGCGACGGGGCCGCGTGAGCGGCAAAATCCCCTGGCACAGAACGCCAAACTGTGCCGGGGGATTTTTTTGCGCTTTTTAGGCGCCCCTATGCCGGCGGCCACTATGCCGGTGCCCACTACGCCGGCGCCATTCGCTCCGGCGCCGTTCACTCCTGCCCCAAATGCTCCCCGCGCTCCCGGTAGGCCCTGGGGGTACAGCCGGCGATCCGCTTGAACAGACGGCTGAAGTAGTACATGTCCGAGATGCCGCACTGGAGGGAGATGGACTGGATGGGCAGCGTGGTGGTCCGCAGTAGCTTCTGGGCGTGGGCGATCCGGCGGCTGCTGACAAACTCCGTGAGGGTGGTGCCGGTCTCCTTGCGGAACAGGGCGGAGAGGTAGCTGGCGTTCATGCTCAGCTGCCCGGCCAGGGATTTGAGGCTCAAATCCGCGCAGAGATCCGCGTTGATGTAGGTGATGGCCTTTCGGACCGGAACGGAGTAGTCCTTTAGGTTGTACTCCTTCACCAGCTGGCAGTAGCCGCGGGTGATCTTGCGCTGGAAGCTGGCGCACTGGTCGGGGCTTGTGAGCTGCTCCAGCTTCTGTACGTTGCTGTTTGAAAAGCGGTCGATGTGGTAGGGGTGGACGCCGCCCTCCTCGGCCGCCTTGCGGAGCAGTGTGTTTAATGTGATGGTATAGTTTTTCGCGTCCCTCAGCTCGTTGGAGAGGCGCTGGGGGAACATCCGGGCCTTGAAAATGGAGAGCTGCTTTAGGGCGGACATCTCGTTGCCGGCGGAGACACAGCGAAGCAATGCGTTCTCCGCGTCGTAGCGGTCCTCGATGAACTGGATGTTTAAAAACGGGTTTTCCGGGATGTTGAGCTGATCCGTGCCGTTTGCGAGGCCGTTAGTCCAATCGTCCCACTCGCCTGCGCGGTGATAGGTGATGGAGTAGTTTCCCTTCCCGTAGATGTGGTCGGCGATCAGGGAGACAAAGCTCTCGAAGACCGCATGCCAGGGGATCAGCTTGACATTGTAGTAGTGGTTTAGCAGCGGGAGCCGCGCCCGCTCGGGAAGCCCCAGATTCTGGAACAGCTCGTCGAAGCGCCGGTCCTTTATTTCATCGAACAGCACAGGGCCAATAAACAGCCACTCGTCGCTGTCCGGCAGGTTTAAGGATATGTAGCTGCACTGGAAGGAATCGGTCCAGTAGTAGAGAAAGGGCCCTTTGTGGGTTTTGCACCAGTCGTTTAAATGGGTTAAGGAGTTGTCCCCTAAAAGTGTGCTTCGCAGGCCGAGGTCCAGCCAGTCCCAGTCCTCACACGGAATATGAATGTGGTGGAACGGGATTTGGTTGGCGGAAATGATTTCGTGTATAAAATCGATCAGGACTTGCTCCATCTGTCAATACCTCCTCACGGGCCGGGATGGTTCCGCAGCCAAATTGGACTACTTTTATTATTTTAGCACATTTTTTGGGTGATTTCGAGACAAGCTAAAAAAAATACAAAAAGTGCAAAAAATCATCTCTATTCCGATGGAGTATAAAAAATTACAATGATTTTACACAAAAGTTTCCTTAGGCCGCAGCGCGGTTGAACAAAGTGCACAAATATGGATGGCAGAGATGCCGGACAGAGAAGGAGGAAATGTATGAGAGATGTAATTAATCTCAACAGGGGTTGGAAATTTATCCAACAGGACATCGGCCTGCCGGAGCAGTTCCCGGTGGACTGGCAGGACGTGGATCTGCCCCACACCTGGAACGCCGTGGACGGCCATGACGGCAACGGCGGCTATGACCGGGGGAGCTACTGGTACGCCAAAAGCTTCAGCACGCCGAAGCAGCCCCTGGGCGGGGGCCGCGTCTATGTGGAGATCCTGGCGGCGGGCCAGCAGGCCACGGTCTATGTAAACGGGGAGGAGGTCGCAAGCCACGAGGGCGGCTACTCAGCCTTCCGCGCCGACATCACGGATTTTTGCAGCGGCGACGCGGAGGAGAACCTGCTGGTGGTCAACTGCTCCAACGAGTACAGGGACAATGTTTATCCCCAGTCGGCGGACTTCACCTTTTACGGCGGACTCTACCGGGGCGTGAACCTGATCAGTGTGCCGGGGACTCACTTTGACCTGGACTATTACGGCGGTCCCGGCCTCATGGTGACGCCGAAGCCGTGTGAAGGCGGGGCAGCCTTTGCGCTCAAGAGCTTCGTCACAACCCCGGGGGAGGACTTCACGGTTCTCTACTCCATAAGGGACGCGGATGGGAACGAGGTTGCGGGCGGCACGCGGCCCTCCACGGCCACAGAGATCACCCTGTTCGTCCCGGACGCGAGGCTCTGGCAGATCGACGACCCGTACCTGTACCGCGTCACAGCGACCCTGGAGCGGCGCAACGAGGCGTACGACGAGGTGGAGGTGAGGGCGGGCGTCCGCAGCTTCTCCTGCGACCCGGACAGGGGATTTATCTTAAACGGGGTCGCAACCCCGCTGCGGGGCGTCAGCCGTCACCAGGACAAGCTCTATAAGGGCAACGCGCTGACCCGCGAGGACCACTACCTGGACGCAGAGATCATCAAGGAGCTGGGCGCCAACACCATCCGGCTGGCCCACTATCAGCACGCGCAGGATTTCTATGACGCCTGCGACGAGCTTGGCTTTATCGTCTGGGCGGAGATCCCGTTCATCAGCGTGTTCAACAAGGACCCGGAGGCCCACAAAAACTGTATCAGCCAGCTAAAGGAGCTGATCATCCAGAACTACAACCACCCGTCCATCTGCTTCTGGGGAATCTCCAACGAGATCCTCATCGGCGGAATCTCGGAGCAGCTGGTGGAAAACCACAGGGAATTAAACGCCCTGGCGAAGGAGCTGGATCCCACCCGGCTCACCACCATCGCCCACGTGTCCATGACCCCGGTGGACAGCCCGCTGCACCACATCACCGACGTCATCAGCTGGAACCACTACTTCGGCTGGTACGGCGGCAAGATGGAGGACAACGGCCCGTGGCTGGACCGCTTCCACGAGCGGCACCCTGAGCTTTGCATCGGCCTAAGCGAGTACGGCTGCGAGGGCGTGATCACCAACCACGGTCCAAACCCCGCCTGCAAGGACTACTCGGAGGAGTACCAGGCGCTGTACCACGAGCACATGGCAAAGGTTCTTCACGAG
Source organism: uncultured Clostridium sp. (assembly GCA_900555045.1). Classification (GTDB taxonomy): domain Bacteria; phylum Bacillota; class Clostridia; order Lachnospirales; family Lachnospiraceae; genus Enterocloster. The sequence goes on from USJW01000047.1 coordinate 8,551, forward strand.
CGCCCATGGATCTGGTCCAGCCATGTTTGGAACATGTTCGACTTCGGCTGCGCGGCCAGAAACGAGGGCGGAGTTGCCGGGCGGAACAACAAGGGCCTGGTGACCATGGACCGGAAGACGAAGAAGGACAGCTTCTACATCTACCAGGCCTACTGGAGCAAAAAGCCCATGGTGCACATCTGCGGGCGGCGCTACTGCCAGCGGGCGGGCGAGACCACCGAGGTCCGCGTCTACTCCAACCAGCCGCAGGTCACCCTGTACTTAAACGGCGAGGCGGCCGGGACGCTGGCGGCGGACAAGGTGTTCGTGTTCACCGTGTCCCTGTCGGCCGGAAACAACATCCTGGTGGCGGACGCAGGTCCGGTGAGGGATTCCATCTCCCTGGAAAAAGTGGAGAGGGAGCCGGAAATCTACGTGCTGCCGGAGGTCAATGAGCGGGCGGAGGGCGTCGCCAACTGGTTTCAGACCATGGGCGATATGGACCTAAAAGCCCCCATGGAGTTCCCGGAGGGCATGTACAGCGTCCACGATACCATGGAGGACTTTTCCAAGAGTCCGGAGGCCATGGAGCTGGTGGCAAAGGCGGTCAAGCTGGCCACCAATTTCACCGTGGAGCCGGGAAAGGGCATGTGGGACATGATGAAGAGCATGTCGCCCGAGAAGATGATGGGTATGATGAGCGGGCTCGTGCCGGAGGGATTTCTGGAGAGCCTGAACGCGAAACTGAACAAGATTGCCAAGCCGTGACAGACACCGCTGGCAGCGAATGAAAAAGAGAGGGGATAACTTATATGGGTACAAATCAATCAAAAACCGTCCGGCCATTTGGAATGGCGGACAAAATCGGATATGCGTTCGGTGATTTCGGAAATGATTTCACGTTCATGCTGTCCTCCATGTTCATGATGAAATTCTACACGGACGTCATGGGAGTCGCCGCAGGGGTTGTGGGACTCTTGATGATGATCGCGCGTTTCGTGGACGCGTTCACCGATGTGACCATGGGCCAGATCGTGGACCGCTCGAAGCCCACGAAGGACGGAAAGTTCAAGCCGTGGATCCGCCGCATGTGCGGCCCGGTGGCCATCGCCGCCTTCCTGATTTTCCAGTCAGGCCTGGCGGACATGTCCATGGGACTTAAGATCTGCTGGATGTTCGTCACCTACATACTGTGGGGATCCATCTTCTACACCTCCGTGAACATCCCTTACGGGTCCATGGCCTCTGCAGTTTCACCGGAGCCCGGCGACCGCGCCCAGCTCTCCACCTTCCGCACCATCGGCGCCACGCTGGCAAGCCTTGTGATCGGCACCGGCACGCCGCTTGTGGCCTACGTGGTGGTGGACGGAGCGACCGTGCTGTCCGGCTCCAGAATGACCTTTATCGCCGGAATCTTCGCGGCCTGCGGCGTGATCTGCCACTTGCTCTGCTTCCATCTGGTCACTGAGCGTGTTCCGGTTCCGCAGAACACAAATAAGCTGGATGTCGGCAAGATGTTAAAGAGTATCTTCACAAACCGCGCCTTACTGGGAATCATCGCGGCGGCAATCCTGCTGCTTTTAGGTATGCTGGGCATGACCGGCATGGCTCCCTATGTGTTCCCGGTTTACTACAACAGCGGTTCCGCCCAGTCCATGTCCTCTTTAGCCAGCAACCTGGCCGTGCTGTTCATCTGCGCGCCCTTTGCCGCGACGCTCGCGACGAAGATCGGAAAGAAGGAGCTGTCCGTTGTCTCCTGCTTATTCGGAGCGGCCGTGTGGATCGCCTGCCTGCTGGTGCGCCCTGAGAGCGCAACGATTTACGTTGTATTCTACACCATCTCCTACATCGGGCTCGGCATGTTCAATACTGTCATCTGGGCCATGATCACGGACGTGATCGACGACGCGGAGGTGAAGAACGGCATCCGCGAGGACGGCACCATCTACTCGGTGTACTCCTTTGCCAGAAAGCTGGGCCAGGCCCTGTCCTCCGGCATGATCGGCGGATTGCTCACCATGATCGGATACAGCAAGGCGGTGGCCGCGGATCCGTCCGCGTACCCGGAGGTTTTGTCCGGAATCTTTAATTTGTCCTGCATCATCCCCGCCATAGGCCTGATCGCGGTGGCGCTGGCGCTGATCTTCATCTACCCGTTAACCAAGTCCAAGGTGGAGGCCAACGTGGCTGAGCTGGCGAGACGCCGCAATGGATGAGCCTGGAAGCGGTAAAAGAGACAGGAGGGAACGGAAAGTGACCAAAAAAGCTTCAGACATTGTAAAATATTATGAGAATCCCGGCGGGCCGTTGATCGGAACGGTCTCCCGGAACATGATTGAGAAGGACGGGCTGTATTTTAAGGATATCGACGGCAGCGGGGAGTTTAAGCCCTTCGACGACTGGCGGCTTCCGGCCGCCGAGCGCGCGAAGGCGTATGTGAAGGAACTCTCTGTGGACGAGAAGATCGCGCAGCTTTTCATCTCCGACTGGCGCATGGCCAAGTACCCGTGCGGCACCGAGGGACATGTGGCGGTGCCGGATGAATCCGGGGTTTTGGACGACGCCGAGCTCCACGGCAAGAACATTTTCGGCGAGCAGCACCTGCCCGGCACCACGGAGCTGATCAAAAACTGGTTTGCCAGACATCTGATTCTGCGAGCCAACCCCACGCCGGACGACCTGGCGGACTGGATCAACCAGCTCCACGCGGTGGCGGAGGAGTGCGGGCACTTCGTGCCCGTGCAGGTGGTGTCCAACTCCCGCAACGAGAACGGCGAGGTGGTCTTCGGCATGAACGACGCGGCCGGCGTGTTCGCCGCGTGGCCCGGCACCATGGGGATCGCGGCGGCCGTCCTGGGGGACAGCCTGGACCTCATCGACGACTTTGCGGACTGTGTCCGCAGGGAGTGGGACGCTGCGGGGCTCAAGAAGGGCTACATGTACATGGCGGACGCGGTCACGGATCCCCGCTGGCAGCGAACCTACGGCACCTTCGGCGAGGACACGGAGCTAATCTGCCGGATATTTGAGCGCATGATCCCGCGGATCCAGGGCAGCAGTAAGGGCGTGACGCCCGACGGCGTGGCTATGACGGTGAAGCATTTTCCGGGAGGCGGCGCGAGAGAGAACGGGTTTGACCCCCACTACCAGATGGGCCAGTGGAACGTGTACCAGACGGAGAATTCCCTGCAGAAGTATCACCTGCCCGCCTTTTTGACGGCGGTGCAGGGCCACGCCTCCTCCATCATGCCCTACTACGCCAAGCCCGCGGCAAAGAAGAGCGCGCCCCAGGCAGGAATCGACGGAAAGCCCATGGAGCTTCTTCCCTACGGCTTTGCCTACAACAAACCGTTTATTGACGGGCTCTTAAGAGGGCAGATGGGTTTTGAGGGCTACATCAACTCCGACACCGGCATCGTGCACAACATGAGCTGGGGCGTGGAAGGGCTCGATGAGCCGGAGCGCATCGGCTTCGCGGTGAACCACGCGGGTGTGGACCTAATCAGCGGGCTGTTCGACAACAAGTACGGGCGTGAGGCCTACGACCGGGCCACAAACGGCTACTACGACAGCCATGGGGTGCCGGAGGGCTTCTCGCAGGAGCAGCTGGTGCTGACGGACGAGTCCCTCGACCGGGCAGTCACCCGCACGCTGACCGAGCTGTTCGCACTGGGGATGTTCGAGAATCCCTACCGGAATCCCGAAAAGGCGGTGGAGGCGGTGGCCCGCAGGGAGGACTGGGACAACGCCATGGATGTGCACAGAAAGAGCGTGGTGCTCTTAAAGAACGACGGGACGCTGCCGCTAACCGGGGAGAAGCTGGCCGGGAAAAAGGTCTACGCCCAGTGCTTTAACAAGAACCCGGAGGCGGGCGAGAAGGCCACGGCCGGGCTGCGGGAGAAGCTGGCCGGGGAGCTTGCGCTGACGGAGGATTACCGGGAGGCGGACTATGCGATTCTGCTGTTAAGTCCCTCCTCCGGCGAGTACTTTAACGCCACCCCGGGCTATCTGGAGCTGGACCTCTGCGAGGACAAGGAGGTGCAGAACGTGGACGGGGAGGGGCGGCCCACGGCCGAGACCCACAGGGAGACCACCCTCTCCGGCGTGGGGCAGATCGGCGAGATCGCCCGCGCGGTCCACGCGAGGGGCGGAAAGGTGATCACCAATGTGAACGTCACGCTGGCCTGGGAGCTCGGCAGCGTGGAGCCCCTCTGCGACGCGCTTCTGGCTGGCTTTGACACCTACTCCTCGGCCACGCTTGACGTGGTGTTCGGGCGCTTCTCGCCCACCGGAAAGCTGCCGATCACGCTCCCGCGGGGGGACGAGGTCCTGGCCGTGAACGCGGACGGCGTCTGCGTGAGCCCCAACGATGTGCCGGGCTACGCCAAGGACGAGTACATGCCCGACTCCATGAAGGATGAGAACGGGAAGGCGTATGCGTACCGGGATAATGCGGGGAATTATTATGAGTTTGGATTTGGGTTGGGGTATTGAGAAGCAGAGATAAATGAAAAATAAAAAAGGGAGCCTGGCTTGGCGCGGTGTTGAGGTCTCAAGACATCGCGGGGGAGCGGGGCTCCTTTTTTGGTGATTTGAAGCTCTCTCCAAAGTGCCATACTAGTGCCATTTATGATATGGCCATAGTATGGCACTTTTGCACGGCGACACATATGCACAAAAATCAAACATAAAACTATGCACAATTGCCGAAAAATCAAAAATGTATTGCATATCCTGTGGCCGTGTGGTATAAAAAAGAAAAAGCCATAGTGCCATATGGAGGAGAAATGAAACTATCAACATCGACAAACCTACTTTTTTTGAGGCCGGGAGGAACCATCTACCCGCCCAGGCTTTCCGTGGAGAAGATTGTGAACGCCGGGTTTAAAACCCTGGATTTCAACTTCTACGACTGGGTGATCACCGCCGGTTCTCCTTATATGGAGCAGGACGGGGACGAATGGCTGTACGGGATGGCCGCCCAGGCGGAGGAACTGGGAGTGGCGTACGAACAGGCCCACGCCCATTTCTACAATTTCCTCTCCCCGACGATGACCGGGGAGGAGCGGGAGCGGCAGCAGGGGCAGGTCCTGCGGTCCATCCGCCTGGCGGCCGCGCTGGGGGCGAAGGTGGTGGTCACACACCCGGCCACCGCATTTTCCGCGGAGGGGAGCTACCGGCGCGCGTCGGAGCAGAGGAACCGGGAGTACTTTCTGCGGCTCTTAGAGGAGACGAAGGACTTAGGTGTCAGGATCGCCATCGAGAATATGACGGACATCGACACGGCGCCGGTGCGAAAGTACTGCGCGGAGCCGGAGGAGCTGGCAAGCCTGGTGGACGCGGTCAACGATCCGCGGATCGGCGTCTGCTGGGACTTTGAGCACGGGGATCTGATGGGGCAGAACCAGCCGGAGATCGTGCGGTTTCTGGGGAAACGGCTGATCGCCACCCACGTGTCGGACCAGCACGGGTACAAGCCGGTGTACTTGACGCACCGCCTGCCAATGACCGGCACGGTTTCATGGGAGCCGATCATGAGGGCTCTGTGGGAAATCGGCTACGAGGGCTGCTTTTCCTTTGAGGCCCACAACTACTTAAACGCGCTTCCGGACTGTGCGATCGAGCCCGCCTTAAAGCTGGCGTACGAGATCGGCGCGTATCTTATGACGTTGGGGAGGGATGCAAGTGATTCGTCTGGTAATCTGTGATGTGGACGGGACGATGTTGGATGAGACGGAGCGCATTCCGGATAAGATTGGCGAGCTGTCGGAGCTAATCAAGCGCAAGAAGGTTCTGTTCACCATTGCCAGCGGGAGAGAGTACTCCCAGGTGGAGGAGCTGGAGCGGGTCTTGGACATCCAAATTCCCATCATTATGTGCAACGGCACGGCGGCGAGGAGCAGGATGGGCTTTGTCTGGTGTGAGTCCATCCCGGGGCCGATCCTGCAGGAGTTGGTGGAGCGGGCGGACCGGCACGGCATGACCGTGGTCCTAAGCATGCCGGACGGGGAGTTCGCTTACCGGAAAACCGCGTTCGTGGAGCAGACGATCCGGGAGTACGGGCGCTTCGGGAACATTCTGGTGCCGTCGGGCGACGGCTGGGATCAGATATCGGTGCAGAAGGTGCTGATCATCGACAAGGAGCACGGGGACGGATACGGGGAGATTCTTGAATTTCTGGAAGAATATGGGGAAAAAGTGACGTGGGTGGACTTCGGGGACTCCATCGACGTGGTGCCCAAGGGGTGCACCAAGGCCTCGGGGGTCCGCAGGCTGTCCGAGAAGCTGGGAATCGGCCTTGAGGAGATCATGGCGCTGGGGGACAGCTACAACGACATGGAGATGCTCGCGGAGGTCGGCCTGGGGGTGGCTGTGAACAACGCAGTTGACTCGCTGAAGGCCCGGGCGGACTACACATGTGAGGGAACGTATATCGACGGCGTCATCGAGGCGATCGATAAATTCTGCTGAGTGAGGAATGAATATGTTAGAACGAGATGGAAAAATGTATCACATCCAATGTAAAAAGGGGGATGTAGGGCGCTACGTGCTGCTGCCGGGGGATCCCTTCCGGACGGACCGGATCGCGGCCTATCTGGAGAACCCCAAGCTGGTGGCCCACAACCGGGAACACAAGACATGGACCGGGACGCTCTTAGGCGAACCGGTGTCCGTCACCTCCACCGGAATGGGCTGTCCCTCCACCGCCATCGCCCTGGAGGAGCTGATCGCGTGCGGGGCCGACACGTTTATCCGCGTGGGCACGGCGGGCTGCATGAAGCCGTCCATCCGCAAGCCGGAGACCGTGGGCGGGATCGTGACCGCGGCGGTCCGGGACGAGGGGACCACCCGCCAGTACGTGCCCATCGAGTACCCGGCGGTGGCGGACCGCCATCTGGTGGACGCCCTGGCAAGGGCTGCCGGGCGGTTAAACCTGCGCTTTGACGAGGGGATTACATACACCAAGGATTCCTTTTACTCTCTGGTGTGCCCGGACACGGTTCCCCTCGCCGAGGAGTACAAGGGAAGACAGGCGGTCTGGGAGCGGGCCAACGTGCTTCTGACCGAGATGGAGGCGGCCGCAATCCTGGTCATCTCCAGCATCCGCGGGTGCCGGGCTTCCGGAATCATGGCCTACTCGGACGTGGAGGACCTGGACACGGCGGTGGACCAGGAGATCCGCACGGCCTGTGAGGCGATCCGCATTCTGATTGAGGAGGACAAGCTATGCAGGAACATATAGACAGCTACAAGATGATCCGTCAGCAGATCATAGACGATATCGAGCGCGGCGTCTACGAGCCGGGGGACACGATCCCCAAGCAGATGGAGTTTGCCGAGCGCTACGGCGTCAGCCGCGGCACGGTGCGCAAGGCGGTGGACGACCTGATCCGCAGAGGTGTGCTGATCACCACAAAGGGAAAGGGGACCGTGGTGGCGGACTACAATTCCGGCGTGAAAGACCAGTTCAGACCCTGGTCCTTCAGTGAGTCCAAGCGGGTTGACAAGCGCACGCTGGAGTCCAAGACCATCGAGATCCGGCAGATTCCGGCGGAGCCGTGGCTGGCCAAGCAGCTGCGCATAAGCGTCGGCGCGCCGGTGGTCAACATCAAGCGCGTCCGGATCCTGGACGGAATCCCGGAGAACTACCAGTGCTCCTACATCAGCCAGGCGAAGATCGCAGGCGTGAACCTGGAGGCGGTGGATTTGGAGCACAGCTCCCTGTTCGGCGCCATCGGCGAGGCGACGGGACTGTACGCCATGATGAAAAACGAGGAGGTCCGCGCGGTTCGCTGCCCGGATTATGTGGCCGCGGAGCTGCAGATGCAGGCCAACGACCCGGTGCTCCTGATCATGCGAACCGTGTACAGCCAGGACAACCTTCCGCTGGAGTACTGCGAGGACTACGAGTGCACGGATGTGAAGGGCTTAATGATCACCACACACAGGCGCTTGGAAGCGGGCGGCATGGCGGAGGAGAGCTATGAGGAGTGAAGGGAAGCCGAGACTGGTCGTGAGCGACGTGGACGGAACCCTGTTTGACCGGAAGGACACCGTCACGGAGGGACTGGAGCGCCTGAAATCGCTGATCGGTTCCTGCGAGATACCGTTCACGCTGGCCTCCGGGCGCTGCTACGCCGGCCTCTCCTGGCTGGTAGAGTACCTGGACATAAAGCTGCCGGTGATTGTGAACAACGGGACGGGCATCATGGAACAGGGAAGGCTTCTGTGGAGCGCCAGGATCCGCCCGGAGAATCTGCGGGAGGCGGTTAGGTTCGCGGATTCCTGCGGGATGTTCGTCTCCCTCTGCGACGCGGTGGAGGAGAAGGTCTACCGCCACAATGCGTATGTCCAGTCTTACATCGACCGCTTTGGAAAGAGCTATTCGTACCTGCTTCCCCCGGACGGGGAGCTGTCCTGCGAGGCGTGGAACCGGATGGACATACAGAAGCTGTTGGTGATTGATCCCCAAAGCCCCGGCCGCATCGACCAGGTGATCGGGCGGCTGGGCGGCGGAAGCGAGGCGCTCTCCATCGTGCGCTACGACAGCCGCTCGATGGACGTGATGCCGGGCGGGTGCAGCAAGATGGCCGGTGTCAAACGGCTGGCAGCACTGCTTGGAATCGACCCGGCGGATATCATGGCGGTGGGCGACAATGAGAACGACATCGGGATGCTCGATCTCGTGGGAACGGCGGTGGCCGTGCAGAATGCCACGGATGGGCTCAAACCGCATGCGGACCTCGTGTGCAAGGGGGAATGCGCGGCCGGGGTGGCGGAAGCGGTGGAGACATACTTTGTGAACCGCGCCAAGGTCTGACCAGGAGGGATTATGAAAAGAAGGGTTAATTTCAGGCGGACGTTGGAGCCCTACCTGTGGCTTATGCCCAGCCTGCTGTTGTTTGGAGTGTTTACATTTTATCCGTTTGTGGAGACAATCACAAAAAGCTTTTTTATCCTGGATTCCAGGGGATCGATTCTGGAGTTTGTGGGGTTTGAGAACTACCGGCGCATATTGACGGACGAGAGCTTCTTAAAGGCGGTGCGAAACACGCTGCTCTATGTGCTCATGACGGTTCCCGTGTCCAAGGTCCTGGGATTCCTGTTAGCGATCGCGGCAAATAAACGGAGAAAGCTCTCTCCCTTTTACGAGACGGCCTTTTCACTGCCCATGGCAATCGCCTCCTCAGTCATCGCGATGATTTTCCAGCTGCTCTATGTGCCCTCCCTGGGGCTCATCAACACCACCCTCGGCTTAAAGATCCAGTGGCTGAACAACCCAAAGATTGCGCTGTTGTCCATCGCGGTTGTGCAGATCTGGCTGTCCACGGGGTACGCGTTTTTGTTCATGCTCTCGGCCGTGAGAAGCGTGTCCGACGACATCATTGAGAGCGCCGAGCTGGAGGGAGCGGGGATTTGGCAGAAGATCGTCAACATCTACATTCCGCTGACGTCCCCGACCATGTTTTACCTGGTGTGCTCGGACATCGCCTTCATGATGATGTCCATGGGTCTCATCAACATCCTGACCCAGGGCGGTCCGCAGAATTCCACCATCACTGTCATCTACTACGTATTCCGGCAGTTTTCCGGTTCGGGCAACTACACCATGGCCAATCCCGCAGCGGTGATCGCGTTCTGCATGACCTTTATCGCCACGGGAGTCAGCTTCCTGTGGGAGAAAAAGGGGGTGCATTACTGATGAAATCTAAGCGCAAAGTCAGAAATGAGTGTTTGATCCAGGTCTTTTGCGTCCTTTTGGGGCTCATCGTCCTGTTCCCGATCCTGTACGCCCTGTCGGTGTCGTTCATGGAGAACCGGGACATCCTGTCCAGAACCCCACGCTTCCTGCCCAGGAAGATCACCCTGGACAACTACAAGACCGCACTGTTTTCCACCCTGCTTCCCAGGTATATCTTAAACTCGTTCGTGGTGGCCACGGTGTGCGGTGTCAGCCGTATCATCTTCGGCTCCATGGCGGCCTACGCGTTCGCATTTTACGAATTTAAGGGAAAGTCGCTGCTGTTTTCACTGACCCTGGCGACCATGATGATCCCGGTGGATGTGCTGATGATCTCCAACTACACCACCATATCAAAGCTGGGGCTCATGAACACGTATCTGGCCGTCTGCGTCGTGTTCCTGGTGAACGGAAACAATATCTTTCTGATGAGACAGCAGTTTTTGTCCTTCGCCAAGAGCATCCGCGAGGCGGCGTACGTGGACGGCTGCGGGAGCGTGCAGTTTTTCGTGTCGATCCTGCTCCCCATCAACCGCCCAATCATCACCACCGTGTTCATCTCCTCCTTTGTGGGGGTGTGGAACCAGTACGTGTGGCCGATGATCGTCACCAACCGGGATGAGAAGCGCACCGTGCAGGTGGGAATCACAATGCTGAAGAACTGGGATTCCATGGTGTTCGGCCCGGTGATGGCGGGGGTCATCATCGCGCTGATCCCGACGATTTTTATCATTGTATTTTTCCAGAAGAAGATAGTGGCAGGCATGATGTCAGGCGCTGTCAAAGAATAAAAGAGGAGAGAGGGTAAGGAAATGAGAAAGTTGAAGAAAGTAACAGCAGTTCTGCTGAGCGTAGGCATGGCGCTCTCCATGGCCGCGTGCGGCGCGAAGGAACCGGAAAAAACGACCCAGGCCCAGGCTGCGGAGGGGACAAAGGAAGCGGCAAATGAATCGGCAGGGGATGCCTCCGGGGAGATCACGGAGATCACCTTCTGGCACTCCATGGATACCAGCTACGGGGAGACGTTAGAGGGCCAGATCAACCATTTTAACGAGACCATCGGTGCGGAGAAAAAGATCAAGGTGACGCCCGTGTTCCAGAGCTACCCCGGAACGGACGCCCTGACCGCGGCCATGAGCTCCGACGATGTGGCCAACATGCCGGATGTGATTCAGCTCTACAGCGAGAGCGTGAGCCTGGTGCGCGACTACGAGCGCCTGGTGTGGGCGGAGGACAAGATCGGACAGCCGGAGGCGTCCGTCAAGAAGGAGGATCTGATCCCCAACGTGCGCGATTCCTTCACCATCGACAACCGGCTGATCGGAATGCCCTACAATATCGCCTGCTACCTGCTCTACTACAACCAGGATCAGCTGGAGGCCGCCGGCTTCACCGAGCCGCCGAAAACCGTGTCCGAGATGGCCGGGATGCTGCCGGCGCTGGTTGAGAAGACCGACGCGGACTTTGGCTTAAACGTGCGGATCAACATGAACGAGATGCTCAACTTCGTGGAGACCCAGGGCGCGGAGGGCAGCCTGTTCGGGGACGGCGAGAACGGACACGCCGGATTCATGACCAAGCTGCAGTGTGTGGACGACGGGACCTTAAAGGCATACATCGACGCCTGGGGCCAGGTGATCGACACCGGTTGCTACAAGGCGGTCAGAGACAGCATCAACGAGGAGTTCGCAAGCGGCCTTCACTCCATGGTGATCATGTCCTCCTCCCGCTTAAAGACCATCGACAACCTGGTGGGCGATGGCTTCAAGTGGGGCGTGGCTCCGGTTCCCACCGTGAACGCGGGCGATCCCGCAGCTTCCTTCCCCACCGGCTCCGGCCTGTTCATGCTGGACAGAGGCGACGCCAAGAAGGTGGACGCGGCCTGGGAGTTCGTGCAGTACATGTCCTCCCCTGAGGTTCAGGTTCAGTGGCTTGAGACCACCGGTTATGTGCCGGTCAACCAGAAGGCCCTGGAGACCCCGGAGTACAAGTCCCAGGTGGAAGCCAGCCCGAGAATGGGCGTGCCCTACGATGTGTTGATCAACTCCCCCAAGAGGGTGACCAGCCCCTTCGTGCCCAACTACAAGGAGTTAGACACACTGATCAAGGACACCATGATTTCCTACGCCAACAAGGAGATTGACGCGGACGGCGCCTACACGGCCATTGTGGACGGGGCGGCGAAGATCTTTGAGGAGTATTACCGGTCGAATCCGATTCAATAAGTTTGCAGCAACAAGCGGCCCGCTTCAGGGGATAGAACTGAGGCGGGCCGCTTGTTGATTAAAAAGATGAATTCAGTGCAAATTTGCACACCTCTCCGTGCTATGATACTGCTATAAGAGATACGGAGACGTACCCAAATGGCTTAAGGGAGCGGTCCTGAAAACCGCCAGGCCGTCAAGGCGTCTGGGTTCGAATCCCAGCGTCTCCGCTCTATACAAACGGAGGGATATACCGTAACTGGCAGCGGGCCAGACTGTAAATCTGGTGCCTTCGGGCTCTGACGGTTCAAGTCCGTCTCCCTCCACTGGGCAAATGTGGCAGAGCGGTCGAATGCGGCTCCCCGCTAAGGAGTTGGCCGGTTTTCCCGGCCCGGAGGTTCGAATCCTTCCATTTGCGCTTGACAGAACCAAGCGGTTCTGCCTATACTGAAGTCAGGAAATGTAAAAGGAAAGGGCAAGAGTCATGGCAGACAGAATGTTTTTCACAGCATCATCGAGTTATGGACAGTCCGGTGTCAGCAGTTATGAGTCCAGTTTTCAGGCGGAGTCATACGATGGCAGCGGACGTATCTGCGTAACTTTAAACAGGAACTGCCGGAACGCCTATTAAACAGACAGAGGAGACAAAAGGCCCCGGCGGGGCCTTTTTTGGTGCTGAAAGAGAGGTTTTAAATATCATGCAGCCGACCATGTTTCCTTTGATGATTATCGACATACTGGAGAACCATGCGACCAGGGAGCACCCGCTGACGGTCACCGAGATCACGGAGCGGATCAACCGGGAGTTCGCCCCCTTCGCGATGGAGAAAGAAAAAATGATCAACCGCACCACGGTCATGCGGATCCTGGACACCCTGGAGTTCTGGACGGACGGCAATCTGTTCAATTTCCGGGTGGTCCAGTGCGGCACGGACACGAGAAAGCGGTTTTGTCTGGAGAAAAAGAGGACGGCGTGAGGTCATTTGCTCAGCCGCCTCTGGCTTTTCTCATCCCCCCGCCCGTTCAGGCGGATCGTCCCATTTTCAACCAGATGCCGCAGCAGCGACAGCCCGATCGGGAAGCCGAACAGCCCCAGGACGCCGAACACCTGCATCCCCACAAACATGCTGACCAGCGTGACCAGGGGGTGGAGGCCGATCTGGCTGCCCACGATTTTGGGCTCCAGAATATTCCGGATCACAGTGATGAACAAATAGACCGCCAACAGCCCCAGGGCCAGCGTGTAATCCCCCTTAAGCGCGGTGAGCACCGTCCATGGGATCATGATCCCGCCGGTTCCCAAAACCGGAAGAATGTCAAACAGCGAGATCAAGAGGGCGATGAGCAGAGCGCGCTTCACCCCGATGACGGTCAGGCCGATGGACAGCTCCACAAAGGTGATGGACATGATCAGGGCGTAGGAGCGGATGCACACGAACAGGGTGCCCACGATGTACTCCTTCACCTGGAGCACCACGCGCCGCCGCCCCTCGCTCAGCTGCGACAGGCAGAAGCCGGTGAGCAGGTCATAATCCGCCGCGATAAAGAAGGCGGAGATGACGGTGAGCAACAGCTTGAGAAAGCTGCCCGGAAGCGAGGAGGCGAGGCCTGAGAGGGAGCCCATGGCCCCGATGGACAGGTTTGACACCATCTGCCCGGCGGACTGCACGAACTGGCTCTCCAGCTCCTCAAAGCCGGAGAGCAGCGGCAGATCGATGCGCATCAAAAGCTGCTCTAACTGGTCAAAGCTCTCCACAAACGCCGGTTCCACATAGCGCGTGTAAATTTCCGGCAGGTTTCCCACCAGGATCCGGGCGGAGGAGAAGGCCTGGATGCCGAGCAGGGTGAACAGAAGCCCGATGGTGCAGAAGAACAGCAGCACCATCAGGATGGCCGTCGCCTTCCTGTGAAGATGCGTTTTTGCCGAAACGTACTCGATGGGGCCACGCAGCAAAAAAGCGATCAGAAAGGCGGTTACAAACGGGGAAAACATGGGCAGCACATACTTGATTGCCAGGAATGCGCCCAGCAAAAAAATGGAAAAATATAGGAAGTTAATCACAAATGCGCGTCTTTTTTCGATGTTCAAAAATCATCCCTCCATGAATGGCACCATTATAGGGGAGCGCACCCTCATGTGTCAATCGGGAAACCGCAATATTAACATGAATTTAATGAAGCGCCCTGGAAATCAATAACAAAACCGTAAGAAAATCGATGCCCGGCGGACGGAAAAAACATGGTACAATAGGAGACATATGAGGCGGCGCGGGAGAAAAAATGCCGCCCGGAGGTGAACATGGCTCTGTATGCGATCGGGGATCTGCATCTGTCGTTTGCAGTCGACAAGCCGATGGATGTGTTTGGAAGCGAGTGGAAGAATCACGTCAGACGGCTGGAGAAAAATTGGAGAAAATGCGTGTCCGAGGAGGACACGGTGGTGGTCACGGGGGATCACTCCTGGGGCAGAAATATGGAGGAGTGCAGGGAGGATTTAGAGTTTATCGCAGGGCTTCCCGGACGGAAAATCCTGCTTCGCGGAAACCACGACATGTTCTGGGACGCGAAGAAGACCGTCCCGTTAAACGAGCAGTACGCGGGGCGCCTGTCCTTCCTGCAGAACAATTACTTTGCCTATGAGGATGTGGCGCTCGTGGGCACGAAGGGCTACTGCTACGAGGGCAAGGACACGCCTGAACACTTTGAAAAGCTGGTCTCCCGGGAACTTATGCGGCTGCGGATTTCCTTTGAGCTGGCCCGGGCGGACGGCTACAAGCGTTTTTTGATGTTTCTCCACTATCCGCCCACAAGCATCGGGGAGATGGAGAGCGCTTTCACCGCCATGGCGGGCGAATACGGCGCCGAGCAGGTGATCTACTCCCACTGTCATGGCGCCGCCCGGTATGACGACAGCTTCCACGGGGAGGTGGACGGGATTTTTTACCGCCTGGTGTCGTCCGACTATCTGAAATTCAAACCGGAACGGATTCTTTAAAGGAGGTTTATTATGGGCTGTCTTGGAAATTTACTTTGGTTTATCTGCGGCGGGGCCATCAGCGGCTTGAGCTGGTGCCTGGCGGGCTGTCTGTGGTGTATCACAATCGTGGGAATCCCGGTGGGACTGCAGTGCTTTAAGCTGGCGTCGCTGAGCTTTTTCCCCTTTGGCAAGGAGGTGCGCTACGGCGGAGGCACGGTGTCCTTCCTGGTCAATGTGATCTGGATTTTGGTGTCCGGCCTGCCGTTGGCGTTAGAGCATCTGGCATGGGGCCTGCTTTTGTGCATCACGGTCATCGGAATCCCGTTCGGACTTCAACAGTTTAAGCTGGCAAAGCTGGCGCTGATGCCGTTTGGGGCGGAGGTGTACTGACAGATTGGCCCGGAACATTGAGTTTTTGTCCGGTACATGGTATGATTAAAAAAACAAGGTCAATAAGGGCTTTCCTCCCGTGCGGGGAGGGGGATTTGCCGAGGGGTGAAAGCGGCGAGTGCACTTGATTGGCCGCAGAAAGAGGAGAAGTTTATGATGAAACCGGGCGAGACAATCCGGACGGAGATGGAGGCCAGAGAGCGTCTTTTAAACCAGACGGAGGAGCAGCGCCATCTGGCGGACCAATACGATCACCTGCTCCAGTCTGTCCTGTGCGGCATCGTCCAGTACCGCTTCACCGACCGCGGCGTGGTCTTCAAGAACGCGAACCGGGAGGGAATCCGAATCTTCGGGTACACGCACCAGGAATTCTGGGAGAAGAAGTACTGGAGGTTAGATGAGCTTGTGGCAAAGGAGGACCAGGAGTATGTGGGGACGGTGCTGGCAAAGCTGCTGAAACCTGGCGATAAGACCAGCTACGAGTACCGCCTGCTGCAGAAGGGTGGCACGTCCTGCTGGATCATCGGCAGCGCGGAGGTCCTTGTGGACGCGGACGGACAGGCGTTCGTCCAGAGCGTGTACCTGGACATCAATGAGCGAAAGAGTATGGAGCAGCGCAACGCCCGCTTACTCCAGCAGGTGGAGGCCAGCAACGAGATTCTTCACCTGGCCCTGGAGCACACCGCCACCTGTGAGTTTTACTACCACCCACAGACCGGGGAGTGTGTGGTTCCGGCGCGGACCAGCGCCAAATATCACACCAGACCGCTCTACGAGAACATGCCCGAGAGCTTCGCAGAGGAGCAGGTGGACCCGGCGTTTCGGCCGGCATTTTACGAGATGTACGACCGCATCCGCCGCGGGGAGCGGACCGCTACCTGCGAGTTCCGCAGCCTGTGTGGGAATTTCTGGTGCCGGGAGACGCTCTCCGTCATCCAGGGCGGGGACGACGGCCTTCCCAGGCTCGTCATCGGAATCGTCGAGAACATCACCCGCCAGAAGGAGATGGAGGAGGCGCTGGAGGAGGCAAGATCCCTGGACTCCCTGACCGGACTCTACAACAAGGAGGCCGGCGTAAAGCTGGTGCAGGACTATCTGGCGGCAAAGGCGCCGGGGGAGCACTGTGTGCTCATGCTTCTGGACATGGACCACTTTGAGGAGATCAACCAGAAGGAGGGGACGGTCTTTGCCGACGCGATCCTCCAGGAGGTTGCAGACATCCTGCGGGCGGAGGCCGGGCCCGGGGCGATCGCGATCCGCCTCGGCGGCGACGAATTCATGCTGTTTATCAAAAACAGCAATAAAGCCCAGGCCACCGTGATCGGCCCTCGGATCGCCGCTCAGGTGAAGAACATCCTGGTGAGCGCGGAGAAGAAAATCCAGGTTTCCGTCAGCATCGGCATGTGCAGCACCGAGGTGGTGGAGGAGTACAACGCCCTCTACCGCTGCGCCGAGAGCACGCTCAAGTACGTCAAGGAGAACGGCAAGGGGCAGGCGGCCTGTTACCTGGATACCTCCAACGAGCTGGGCGTGTTCCTGACGCAGCTCTACACGGACAAGCATCCGGTCAACGCCATCGAGCTGGAGACTGCCCGCAGGGACGACGACCTGATCTCCTTCGCCCTTGATCTGCTGGGAAAATCCAAGAATCTGGATGACGCTGTGTTCCTGCTGCTCTCGAGGGTCGGGAAAACCTACCAGTTCGACCGGGTCTCCATCATCGACGCCAACCGGGCGTACTTGAGCTACCGCTTTTCCTACCAGTGGGCGCGCAGCCGCGCGGATTTACAGCTGGGCCAGGACTTCTACGCGTCAGAGCAGGATTTCGACGCGTGTGCAAACATGTACGACGAGGATGGGCTTGCCACCAGCAACGTGCGCGAGGGGATTTCACGCTTCCCGTCCTGCCTTCACGCGGGAATCTGGAACTACGGCGAGTATGTGGGGTCCATGAGCTTTGAGGTGGACCAGGAAAATTATCAGTGGACCCAGGAGCAGCGGAAGCTTTTGAAGGAGCTGGTCAAGATTGTCCCCTCCTTCATCATGAAATCCAAGGCCGACGCGGTGAGCCGGGCCAAGACGGACTTTCTCTCGCGGATGTCCCACGAGATCCGCACCCCCATGAACGCCATCAGCGGCATGACGACTATCGCCAAGAGCGTGCTGGACGACCGGGAGCGCCTGGTGGACTGCCTGGAGAAGATTGAGTCGGCCAACGCCTATCTGCTGAATCTGATCAACGACATACTGGATATGTCGCGCATCGAGAGCGGGAAGCTGGAGCTGAGCCTGGAGCCCATGGACTTATCCCAGCAGCTCTCAAACCTGGAGTCCATGTTCCGGGTGCAGGCGGAGGAGAAGCACCTGGAGCTGCGCGTGGAGAACCGTTTCGCGGACCAGCGCCTTCTCATGGCGGACAGCCTGCGGCTCAATCAGGTGTTAGTCAATATCATCGGAAACGCCATCAAGTTTACCGATCAGGGAAGTGTCACACTGCGGGTGGAGGGGATTGAGACCTTCCCGCGCGCTCTGCTTCGCTTCTCTGTCGAGGACACGGGCATCGGAATCGAGGACTCGGCCAAGGCGCGCATCTTTAACGCCTTTGAGCAGGCGGAGGCAAACACCGCGGCACGGCACGGCGGGACCGGTTTGGGGCTTGCCATATCCAGCCGTCTGGTCCAGATGATGGGCGGCGCGCTGGAGGTGGACAGCAAGGTGGGGCACGGCTCCGTGTTCTACTTCACGGTGTCATTCGAGTACGCCGGGGAGGCCGCCCCAGAGTCCCGGAACAGGGAGGAGGCTGCGGCCGGGCTCCCGGACTTTCGGGGCAGGCGGATCCTTTTGGCCGAGGACAACGAGCTCAACCAGGAGATCGCCCGGACTATACTGGAGATGCAGGGCTTTCAGGTGGTCTGCGCATCCAACGGGGAGGAGGCGCTGGAGCTGTTTTCCGGGAACACCGGCCAGCCCTATGACGCCATCCTGATGGACATCCGGATGCCGGTGATGGACGGCCTGGAGGCCACGAGAAGAATCCGGACCGCGGGGCGGCCGGACTCCCGCTCGATCCCCATCATCGCGCTGACGGCCAACGCCTTCGACGAGGACACCCGCAAATCCATGGCCAGCGGCATGAACGGGCACTTGTCAAAGCCCATCCAGGTGGAGCAGCTTTTGGAGCTCTTAGGGCGGTGCATCGGACAACATTAGGTTCTCACAGCAGCAGTTCCATGCGCCCGCGCACATCCTCACGGACCTCCCGGTCCAGAAGCTCCCGCAGGTACGCGTGGAGCTCCGGGTACAGGTCATCCAGCGGCCGGTTCTCCTTCTTTACCCACTCCTCCAGCGCGCTTAGCGCCATGTTCCGGTTGCTGACAACCGGCGAGTTGAGGGCAGCCCGAAGAAGCGTGATTCCCTTTCCGGGATAGGGGCGGAGGTGCTGGACGATATAGCTTAAGGCGCGGTGGTCCCGGAACGCCTCGCCGAGCCCCATTTCATCTGCGCTGCCCGTGGATAGCGCGTCCAGGGGAAGCCGCTCCTCAAACAGGGCGATCATCTGGTCCACCAGAAGCCCGTCCGGCATGAGCAGGTCCACCAGGCTGAAGTTTTTGGCGAAATCGTTCTCCATGGCTTTTACGGCCCAGGGGACGTAGTCCAGCCCCAGCCGCTTTGCAAGCCGCAGATTGTTTCCCTGAGCCATGTCCCTCGTAAGGGCCTCCCGGCAGGCCGGGCTCCCCAGCAGTGCGTCTGCGGCGCGTTTCGGTTCTTCCAGGTCATGGCTCTCTGCGTAGTCCCGGATCTCCGCGATCACCGGGTAGTCGTCCGCCGCCAGCGGAAGGCGGCTGCTCTGTCCGAGAAACGCCGTCAGGACCGCCCCGGGCTCCTCGCAGGCGGAGATTCCAGCCGTCGGCCCCTCGTCCAGCAGCCCGGCCATGAGCCCCGCCGCGGCGCGGTACTGGTCTGGGGACATCTCCCCGCGAAGCCGCTCAAGATACCGGGTCTTCTGCGCGCACTCCAGCGCCGAGTAGGACGGTAGGACGTCGTTGTCCCAGCCGTGCTCGGCCAGCCATGTCTCAATCTCCTCTGTCTCAGGCTCCAGGCGCTCCACCGCATGAATTCGCCCCCAGCCCCTCGTGTTTTTGGCGGCAGAGAAGATCTCATCATTGGCGTTGTCCCACGTCCCCATCACAAACAGGCAGAACAGCGTGAACTCGTCGGAGCAGGCCAGGTCCCGCACCATATTCCTCACATTTTCGTTCGAGCCGGTCTGAAACAGCTCCAGGAGGGACAGGCCGAACTTGACCTCCTCCCGTTGGGGTCCGGTCTGCGCCAGCTGTAGGCCGAAGCGGTAGAGGGCCGGGGCGTTTAGCTGGTCTCTGCGGTCGATGATAAACTCCTGGATTTTGTCGATGGCTGCGAGCATGCGCCCCCCCTCGCAGAAGGAATCCACCAGGCTGCGCGCCCGCTCGGTATCCCCGGCGGAAGCGGCGGTGACCGCCTCCTCAAGAAGAGGGGCTGCCTCCGGGCGGAGGGCGGTGTGAAAGACCGAGATGCCGTCCATGGCCCCGTCCGCAAAGTGGATTTTCTCCCCATCGGTTTTGGGAAGGGAGAAATCGTTTGGCAGCGTGCCCTCCGGGGTGAGGGAGCGTTGGATCAGCTGGTACAGTGACTCGTTGTTTGACTCCATGTGCGTCTGACTCCTTTTCGTTTGATATATATGATTATATGCGATTGCAGAAGGTTTTGCATTGCTTTTTTCATGAGGGGGTTGACATTTCAGGCCTCAGCGTTTATAGTGATTGTTAGAATTCTTCGTAAGTAAAGGAGTGGTTGTTATGTTGGCGAATAACAGAAGAGAGGGAAAAAGTTTATAACCACTGAATGAGACAGGGACAGGTGCCATAAAGCTTGGATTGCACACGGCTCGTTGTCGTGTTTTTTTGTACCCTTTTTTAGGGTTCGGCGCCCTGGCCTGTCGGCTTATGAAGGAGAATGAAATTTGGACAATCAGAAATGGATATTGATCAGTAACCAGAAAAATTGGGTGGAGCAGGCGGCGAAGGACCAGCTGGCCGGCGTGAGCCGTCTGGAGGGAGTCGTAAGGGCCGTAGGCCTGCCGGACCTGCACCCGGGAAAGACGCCGGTGGGGATGGCGGTCCTAAGCGACGGCCGCTTTTATCCCCACCTGATCGGAAATGATATCGGCTGCGGTATGAGCCTGTTTGCCACCGGCGTGAAGGCGCGGCGCTTCAAGTTGGAGCGGAGCACCGTGAGGCTGAACTCGATCCGTGAGCTTGGTGATCTGCCCACAGAGAACCCCTACGGCGAGCCGTGCCCGTTCCGGGATTTCGGGACCATCGGGTCGGGAAACCACTTTGCGGAATTCCAGTGCCTGGAGGAGGCCTGTGACAGGGAGGCGGCGGAGCGCCTGGGGCTTTTGGACGGTCGGGTGTTTTTGCTCATCCACTCCGGCTCCAGGGGATACGGCCAGGAAATTTTGTCGCGGTTCTACCGCCCCGAGGGGATCGGGGAAGGCTCTGCGGCCGCAGCCGCCTACTTAGCGGAGCACGATCGTGCCCTTTTGTGGGCGGACAGGAACCGCCTGGCAGTGGCGGAGAAGCTGCTTGATTATCTGGGGGTGGACCCTGTGGCGGATCCGGTGATTGAGAGCTGCCACAACTACGTGGAGCGGCGGCCTGAGGGGTGGCTGCACCGCAAGGGCAGCGTGTCCACCAAGCAGGGGGCCGTGATCATTCCCGGCTCCAGGGGAAGCCTGACCTACGTGTGCATGCCCCGGGAGGACACGGAGCTTTCCCTGGACTCTGTGTCCCACGGAGCCGGGCGCAAGTGGGCCCGGAGTATCTGCAAAAGCCGGATCGATGGGATGTACGACCGTGAGGGGATCCGCAGCACCCGCTACAAGAGCCGGGTGGTCTGCCATGACACCAACCTGCTGTTTGCCGAGGCCCCGGAGGCCTACAAGAACGTGGAGCATGTGATTGAGTCCCTGCGGGCGTTCGGGCTGATCGATGTGGTGGCCACCCTCAGGCCGCTCATCACGTACAAAGGGTAGGTGACGGCTATGAGATTACAGATCAGTTCCGGCCAGGGGCCGGAGGAATGCCAGCTGGCAGTGGGGTTATTGTACCGGGCGCTTGAGCGGGAATTTCCGGGGCTGCGCGCCGTCTCCTGCGCCCAGGGGAGGCGAGCGGGGACGTTCACATCCGTGGTGGTCGAGACGGACCGGGACTTAAGCGCCCTGGAGGGCAGCGTGCTCTGGGTGTGCAAGAGCCCCTGCCGGCCCGGGCACAAGCGGAAAAACTGGTATGTGGACGTGAGCATACTGGAGGAAGTTCCAAGACCCAGGGAGGATATGCAGGTCCGCTTCGAGACCTTCCGCAGCGGCGGAAAGGGTGGACAGAACGTGAACAAGGTGGAGACCGGCGTCCGGGTGGTGCACATCCCCACCGGGATCGCCGTGGTCTCCACGGAGGCCAGAAGCCAGCACATGAACAAGCAGCTGGCCCTAAACCGCCTGTGCGACATCCTGGCCCAGCAGAGCCAGGCCTGCGAGCACCTGGAGCGGAAGCTGGCCTGGCTGGAGCACACCCGCCTGGAGCGGGGCAACCCGGTGCGGACCTATGAGGGGATGGAATTCAAGCGAGTGAAATAAATCAGCCGACTATACCATCTGGCACCTTGGTACACATACCGAAAAGGCATCGGTACCCTTCGCGTTAGCGCCCGATGTGATGGCCAAAATGGCACTGGCAGAGAGCCCGTCAAAGGCTTCTGTCAGTGCCATCTTTTTATCTCATATTCTTCTCAGCGCGCCAATAGGGCGCACGATAAAATCAATCGACTATACCGTCTGGTACTTTGGTACATATACCGGGAAGGTGTCGGTACCCTTCAGGTTTGCGCTCGATGTGATGGTCACATCCTTGTCCGTGACCACGTTCTCCACCACCGCGCCGGCTTCCACCACCGTGTCCTGCATGAGCACGCAGTTTTTCACCTTCGCGCCCTTGCCGATCTTCACGCCGCGGAACAGCACGCTGTTCTCCACCTCGCCCTCGATGATGCAGCCGTCCGCCGCCATGATGTTCTTTGCGGTGCAGCCGTCCATATACCGGGCCGGGTTGTCGTCGCGGACCTTGGTGTAGATGGGGTTCCCCGCGGAGAAGAGGGCGTCCAGGCAGTTCTCGTCGAGCATCTTCATGTTCTCGTCAAAGTAGCTCTTCACGCTGCTGATGCGGGCCACGTAGCCGTCGTAGCGGTAGCCGCACACGTGCAGCTTGTCCAGCTGCGGAGCCAGGATATCCCGCTCAAAGTATACGTGTCCGCGGACGAACGCCTCGCTGACCAGATCGATCAGGCGCTCCCGGTCCATGACGTAAATGTTCATGGAGAAGTTCTGGGGGCCGGCCTCACGGGAATTGATCTTTAGCTGCGTCACGCGGCCGTCATCGATATCCAGCGTGTAGTACAGATCCGACAGAGTCAGCTCGGATTTCGTGAAGCTCTTCGGCAGCTCCTCGCAGGTGTAAGCGATGGTCACGTCCGCGCCGCTCTCCTGGTGGGCCTTAATCAGCTGGCCGAAGTCAAAGTTGACCGCCAGGTTGGTGTCCGCCATGATCACGTACTGCTCCCGCTGCTCCTTTAAGAAATCCAGGATGCTTGCGAGGGCCTCCACGCGCCCGCTGTAGACCTTCACGGTCTTCTCAGCGAAGGGGGGAACCAGGTTCAAACCGCCGTTCTTGCGGACCAAGTCCCACGCCCGGCCGGAACCCAAGTGGTCCATCAGGGAGTGGTAATTTTTCCGGACGATCAGGGAGATATTGTCAATTCCGCAGTTTACCATGCTGGAGAGTATAAAGTCCACCAGGCGGTAACGGCTGGCAAAGGGGATGGAGGCCATCAGGCGCTCGCTCACCAGCTCGGGAACCAAGGAGTCATAGCTGTTGGGAAAAAGGATGCCCAGGGCATTTGCATTGGAATTTACCATTGTTCTTCACCGCCTTCTACATTATTCTTGACCATGGCATTGGGGCCGATTTTTGCGCCGGCGCCGATTGTGAGGCCGGAGCCGATGGTTGCCACGCCCTTCTCGTCGCCGGAGGGCATAGCGCCGACCACCGCGTTCTCCTCGATAGTCACGTTCTCCGCCACGATGCAGTGCTTGACCACTGCGCCCGCTTTGATCACGCTGCCGCCCATCACCACAGCGTCCTCCACCACAGCGCCTTCCTCCACGCGCACGCCGGAGAACAGCACGGAGTGGCGGACAGATCCGTGGATCCGGCAGCCGTCGGTGATCATGGAGTTCTCCACCACAGCCTCGGGGCTGATTTTGTGTCCGGTCATGCCGCTGTTGCGGCTGTAGATCTTCCAGTCGTCGTCAAACAGGTTGATGCCGCTGTGCTCGGGGTCTAAGACCTCCATGTTGGCCTCCCAGAGGGAGGAGATGGTGCCCACATCCTTCCAGTAGCCGTCGAAGTGGTAAGCGTACATCTTGCGGCCGTCCCGGAGCAGGTTGGGGATGATGTTGTTGCCGAAGTCGTTCTCCGAGTTGGGATCCGCCTCGTCCTCGACCAGGTACTTTCTCAGAATATCCCAGTTAAATATGTAGATTCCCATGGAAGCTAAGTTGGATTTCGGGTTCTTGGGCTTCTCCTGGAATTCGGTGATCCGGTCGTCGCCGTCGGCCACCATTAAGCCGAAGCGGGAGGCCTCATCCCACGGCACTTCCATCACAGCTACGCTGAACTCCGCGCCCTTCTCCTTGTGGAACCGGAGAAAATCGCTGTAATCCTGCTTGCAGATCTGGTCGCCCGACAGGATGATCACGTACTGCGGGTCATAGCGCTCGATGAACGGGATGTTCTGGTAGATGGCGTTGGCCGTGCCCTTGTACCAGTCGGAGCCGGAGGCCTTCTGGTAGGGCGGCAGCACATGGACTCCGCCGTAGAGCCGGTCCAGATCCCAGGGCTGGCCGTTTCCGATGTACTCGTTTAAGACCAGCGGTTGATACTGGGTTAGGATTCCCACGGTATCGATGCCGGAGTTCACGCAGTTGGACAGCGGAAAGTCGATGATGCGGTATTTTCCGCCGAAGGGAACCGCAGGTTTAGCCAGCTTTTGGGTCAGCGCATAGAGCCTTGACCCCTGTCCGCCGGCGAGGAGCATTGCAATCATTTCTTTTGCCATAATATTTCCCCCTGATTGGTGAAGAATCGTTATGTTGGAATTGTACCATAAAACGACGGAAAATGACAGTTTTTTGTAAAAAATAATTGGGAAATTT
>USJW01000048.1 GCA_900555045.1 uncultured Clostridium sp.
CCTGCGCAGAGTCAAAGCGCAGGGCGGACGCCCCGTCTGTTTCTATATTCCTGTTTCTATGTTCACATTTCTATACTCACCCTTGTCCCGCCACGCGCTGGATGTGGATCGCGAGAAAGCCGATCTCCTCCTGCGCCACCGGACATCTCAGCTGCCGCTCAATATCCCCGCACACCCGCTCCGCTACCTGGTACGCTCTGGGGAAATTCTGCCTGGCGTAGTCCTCCATGTTCAGGTTTGCGCGCTCCCCTTTTCTGGACCTGGCGATCATATAGCGCATGTGGCTCATCAGCCGGTTGTACCCCAGCGATTTTGCGGGGAGCTGCATGCCCAACTGCTCCTCGATGGTGCGGATCCCGTCCTGCACCAGCCGGGCCAGCTCCAGAGCCTCCGCCACGTCCTCCTCGGCCATGCCTCCGTGAATGTGCAGAGTGATGTAGCCCACCTCGTCCTCGGAGATCAGAACGCCCAACTCCTGCCGGATGATCTCCCTGCCTTTGAGGGCCGCCTCGTACTCTCTGGAAAACAGGGCCTCGATGTCCTGCTTGAAGGGGTTGGGAAGCTCCCTGCCCTCCTTCGCGCGGCTGACCGCCAGCGCAATGTGGTCGGCCATGGCGATCAGAACATCGTGGCGGATGGGCCCTAACAGTTCCTCCGCCGTCTCGATCACCCGGGCGGTCACCTCGATGTAGGCCGGGTCCAGACTGTTGACGGCCTGGAGCGCCGAGGTCTCCTTTTTCACCAGCTCATAG
This sequence comes from uncultured Clostridium sp., assembly GCA_900555045.1. Classification (GTDB taxonomy): domain Bacteria; phylum Bacillota; class Clostridia; order Lachnospirales; family Lachnospiraceae; genus Enterocloster. Next base: position 753 of record USJW01000048.1, read on the forward strand.
CGCCTGGCATCCGCCGTCCCCTCAAACCGCTGGCCCGCCCGCTTGCCGAAGCCCACGCCGTTACCCAGCAGGATCACCTCCTGCTTTTTCTCTGCATCCAGGGCGAGAACCCCGTTGTTGTTTAAAACCTTGATAACCCGGTACATACAAATCCCCCCTGGCAATGTCATTCTCTACCTATTATATCAGTACCAGGCGATCTCGTCCAGTGCCTGCACCTGTCCGGCGCGCTCCATGTGGATGGACTGTCCCTCCTTTAAACCGGTAAACACCGCCATGCAGGCGTCGGAGGCCGCGCGAGACCGGATTGTCTCCAAATCAAACTCCATGATCCGGTCGCCCCGGCTCACCTTCTGTCCGTCCTGGACGAACACCTCAAAGCCCTCGCCGTCCAGCTTCACCGTGTCCACGCCGATGTGCAGCAGGTACTCCATCCCGTCCGCGGTCCGAAGTCCCACCGCGTGCTTTGACGGGAACACAAACATGACCTCCCCGTCCTCCGGGGCCAGCACCTGCCCGCTCTCCGGCATCACCATGTATCCGTCGCCCATCATCCGGCTGGCGAACGCCTCGTCCGGCGCCTCCGTGATGGGGTATACCCGGCCGGTGAAGGGAGAATTGAGGGTGTGGCGCGCAGGGGAGGCGGAGGGCGCTGGCGCAGCGGATCCCTCCGGCCCGGCAACTTCTTCCCCCCCAGCAGCTCCCTTCGACGCCACCCCGGCAGCTCTCCCCGGTGCCGCCTCAGCATCCCTCTCCGGTGCCGCCTCAGCAGTCTCCTCGCCAACCTGCTCCAGGTACGCCTCCAGCTCTGCCTTGATCACCGTCACATTCGGCCCGTAGATCACCTGGACGCCCTGGCCCTTCAAAATCATGCCCACAGCGCCCGTGGCCTTTAAGCCCTTCTCGTCCACAAGCCCGGGATCCGCCACAGAGCAGCGCAGCCTGGTGGCGCAGCAGTCCACGGAGGTGATATTCTTCTTTCCGCCCAGGAACCGCGCGATGTCTGCGCTGCGCTCATCCACCGCCAAAGCGCCGCCCTGCCCGGACACCGCCGTGCGCTTGGCGTTCACATCCGCCTTGGTGTACAGGCGGGTCTCCTCATCCTCGTCCTCCCGCCCGGGAGTCTTCAGGTTGAACTTCTTGATCAGAAAGCTGAAAATAAAGTAGTACAAAAAGAAGTATACGATTCCCACCGGGATGATGCGAAGCCAGCTGGTCTTCTCATTGCCCTGCATAATTCCAAAGATTAAGAGGTCCAAAAGCCCACCGGAGAAGGTCAGTCCCACCGCGATGTTCAAGATGTGGGCGATCATGTAGGCCGCGCCCGCCAGAACCACCTGCACGCCGAACAGCATGGGGGCCACGAACAGGAACGAGAACTCGATGGGCTCCGTGATCCCCGTCAGCATACAGGTCAACGCCGCGGAGAGCAGCAGTCCGCCGGCCGCCCGCTTCTTCTCCGGCTTCGCACAGCGGTACATCGCCAGCGCCGCCCCGGGAAGTCCGAAGATCATAAAGATAAACTCGCCGGAGAAATACCGGGTGGCGTCCGCGCTAAAGTGCGCCACGTTGGAGGAGGCCAGCTGTGCGAAGAAAATGTTCTGTCCCCCCTGGATCAGATTTCCGTCCACCATCATGCTGCCGCCCACGGCCGTCTGCCAGAAGGGCAGGTAAAACACGTGGTGCAGGCCGAAGGGGATCAGCGCGCGCTTTACGATTCCGAAAATCAGCGTCCCCACATACCCTGTGCCGGTCACCAGGCCGCCCAGCGCGAAAATTGCGCCCTGCACTGCGGGCCAGATGAAATACATCAGAATTCCCACAAACACGTAGGTGACTGTGGAGATAATGGGCACGAAGCGGGATCCCCCGAAGAAGGACAGGGCGTTCGGCAGCACGATCTTGTGGAAGCGGTTGTGCAACGCCGCCACGCCCAGGCCCACGATGATTCCTCCGAACACGCCCATCTGAAGGGTTGGGATTCCCAGCACGTTTGTGATGGTCCCCTCCAGGACGCCGTCCGCCACGCTGCCGTCCGCCAGCACCTTGCCCGTGTTCTGCAAAACCGCGCTGATGGAGATGTTCATCACCAGAAACGCGATCATCGCGGACAGGGCGGCCACCTCCTTCTCCGCCTTCGCCATGCCGATGGCCACGCCCACGGCGAAAATAATCGGCAGGTTGTCAAAGATTACGCTGCCCGCCTTGCTCATGATGGTGAGCAGCGCGTGGAGCAGGGTTCCATCCCCCAAAAAGCCCTCCAGTCCGTAGGTTGCGATTGTGGTCGCGTTGGTGAAGGAGCTGCCGACTCCCAGCAGAAGTCCCGCCACCGGCAGGATGGCGATGGGCAGCATAAAGCTTCTTCCCACCCGCTGCAGTACACTGAATATCTTATCTCTCATCTCTTCCCATTCCTTTCTTTTCGCGCGCCCCAGCCACGATACACAACAAAAAAGGCACTAACTAATAAGAACATTTCCATGTTCCTAATAGCTAATGCCTGCATGACCAGTAACACACTTTGATTTTATTTGAACTGGGTATAGTATAAACAGAAACCCAAGCAATTGTCAATTTCAATTAATCACAAAATTGCAAACCGTTTTTTGTAGACTTTTCACAATACTCTTTCCGCACATACCGCTTGTATCCCGGAATCTTCCCACTTATAATGGAGTGAGAACAAAAAGGAGGACACACTATGAAACTTCGCAGCCAGTACACCTGTCCGCTGGAGCTGACACACGACATCATCAAGGGAAAATGGAAGCCGATCATTCTCTGGCAGCTGAGCAAGGGCACCTCCTCCCTCTCCCTCCTGGAGCGGTCCATCGCGGGGATCAGCCGCAAGATGCTGCTCCAGCATCTGCGGGAGCTGGCAGAGTACGGGGTGGTTGGCAAGACCAGCTACGAGGGATACCCCCTGAAGGTGGACTATTTTCTGACGGACCGCGGAAAAAAGCTGTTCGAGGCCGTCTCCATCCTCCAGAGCGTGGGAATCGAGCTCATGCTGGAGGACAACCGGGAGGATTTCCTGCGCCAGAAGGGGCTTTTATAGTTACAAAAAAGTGCCTTCTTTACGCCTCATGGCCCTTCGCCTATAATGGAGCCAAAAGGAGGCGTACTCTATGAGAGATGCAGAAAAAACCATCGGAAATCTGATCGACCACCAGAATGTCTCGTTCATCAGCTCCGTGGACGAAAACGGTTTTCCCAACACCAAGGCCATGCTGCCGCCCAGAAAGCGGGAGGGCATCCATGTCTTCTACTTCACCACCAACACCTCGAGCATGCGGGTTAAGCAGTACCGAAAGGCCCCCAAGGCCTGTATCTATTTCTGTGACCCCCGCTTTTTCCGGGGCGTCATGCTCACCGGCACCATGGAGGTGCTGACGGACAGCGGTTCCAAGGAGATGATCTGGCGGAACGGGGACACGATGTACTACCCCGGCGGCGTCACGGACCCGGACTACTGTGTCCTCAAGTTCACCGCTGACCAGGGACGTTTTTACAGTAATTTCCATTCAGAGTCCTTCCCGGTCGGCGAAGCCTCAGAAAACCCGGACCAGTGACCGCTCCGCGCCTTTTTGCGGCGGTCCATCGAAAAATCAGGCGTCCCGGCGGTGTCACACCGCGCCGGGGCGCCTGATTTGGCTTTCTGTTCTGTTACTTCCCTCTGCCCTGAATGAAATCGTACAGCGTCTGGTACATCCGGTCCGGATCGATGGGTTTGGCCAGATGCGCGTTCATCCCGGCAGCCTTGCTCTTCTCAATGTCGTCCTCAAAGGCGTTGGCCGTCATGGCGATGATGGGGATTGTCCGCGCGTCCGCGTTGCTCAGATGACGGATGTTTCTGGTGGCGGTCAGGCCGTCCATGAGCGGCATCCGGATGTCCATGAGAACCGCGTCGTAGTAGCCCTCCGTGGACTTCGCGTACATCTCCATCGCCCGCAGGCCGTTCTCCGCCGTCTCCACCGCAAAGCCCTTGCTCTCAAGGAGCATTTTCGCAACCTCCGTGTTTAAGGCGTTATCCTCCACTAAAAGCACCCGCCTGCCCGCAAAATTGTAGTTCACAGGGACGTCGCGCTGCTGCTCTTCCTCCTCCTTCTGGCCAAGCGCCCTGGAGAAGGCAGAGATCAGAGTGGATTTATACATGGGCTTGCTCATCAGCAGGTTCACGCCCGCCAGCTTCGCCTCGTGCTCGATGGACAGCCAGTCGTAGGCCGTGATGATGATGATCGTGACCTCCGGCCCCACAATTTCCCGAATCCTGCGGGCCGTCTCGATTCCATCCATCTCCGGCATCTTCCAGTCGATCAGGATAATATCGTAGTACTGCCCGTCCTGCCAGAGCCGATTTACCTGCTCCACCGCCTTGCGGCCGCTCTCCACCCACTCGCCGGCGATGCCGATCTCCCGCAGCGTGGCCACGATGCTCTCGCAGACCGCCACGTCGTCGTCCACCACCAGGGTTTTTAAGTGGGCGAAATTGTAGTCATGCTTCCTCTGGTTGTGCCGCTGCAGCTCCTCCGGCGTGGTTCCCACCTTCACGTCCACGGTGAACTCCGTGCCGATGCCCTTGATGGAGCGCACCTTGATGCTGCCGTCCATCATGTCCACAATGTTCTTGGAGATGGCAAGCCCCAGCCCGGTCCCGCCGTACAGCGCGGTGGAGCCGGTGGACTCCTGGGAGAACGGCTCAAAGATGTGCTGGAGGAAATCCTCGCTCATCCCCACGCCCGTGTCGTTGACCACAAACCGGAGGATCGCCCCGCTCTTCGTCATTTTCCGCTGCTCCGCCGAGAAGGTGACTTTCCCTCCCTCGGAGGTGAACTTGATGGCGTTGCTCAGGATGTTGAGCAGCACCTGCTGCAGCTTCATGGCGTCGCCTATGTAGTAGTCGTCCATGGTGGGGTCCACGATGCACTCGTACTCCACGCCCTTGGCGTCCGCCTGGGAGAAACAGATGGAGTTGATCCCGTTCAAAAACTCCTCCGTGGGGATCTTCTCACTTTTCAGCAGCATCTTTCCGCTCTCGATGCGGCTCATGTCCAGAATGTCATTGATAAGGGACAAAAGGAACCGGGAGGAGATGCCGATCTTTGACAGGCAGTCCAGAATCGGCTCGTCGTCCCCGGCCAGCTGGGTCGCGATGGTGGACATTCCAATAATCGCGTTCATGGGCGTGCGGATCTCGTGGCTCATCCGTGAGAGGAAGTCGGACTTGGCAGCGTTGGCCTGCTCCGCGGCCACCAGGGCGGCGGCCAGCTCCTCCTTCTGCCTCTGCTCCTGCCTGACAATCTCCGTCACGTCCGTCCGGGACATACTCACCCGCTTTAGCTCCCGATCGATGTAGAAGACCTTAAACCGCTTCACCCGGACATTCCCCTTTTCATCCCGCATCTCAAGCATGAAGGTGTAGCTCTCCTGGTTCTCAAGCTGTTTTTTCATGTAGTCGAAGTCCAGCTTGCCCAGGTACTCGCTCCTGGCTTTCTCGTCCATAAACTGCTCCGCGATTCTGCGGATCGCCGGCTGGAACGCGCCCCGCTTGGGGATCATATTTTCCTGGCTGGGGTCGTAGGAGATCAGGCGGTGGGTGCCGTGCCGGATGTCCACGTCCGTGATCATGTCGTAGTCCACCTCCGCGATCCGCTTTAACATCTTCTCCTTCATCTTCTGCTCCGTCACATCGAAAATGTAGGCAAAGACAATCATATCCCCGGTCTCCGGGTTTAAATAGGAGCGGAAGTTCACATCCCCCCAGAATGCCTCCTGTCCGTCGCTTTTCCTGCAGAGAATCTCAAAGCTGTACTCCGTCCGCCCCGCGCTGTAGTCCTCTTTTATCCGATTCCGGTCCATGGTTTCCCGGATTTTGCGGGCGGTCTCCGGATCCACCGCGGCCTTCGCCAGATTCTCTATGCTCTGATCGTAGGTGTCCCCGACCTGTGCCAGCTTCACATCTGTGGTGGAGAGATAACTCTCCACCCGGTTTTGGGTCACATTGAGGCGCCCCTGGATGCTCCCGCTCGCGGAGGACAGCTGGGCGAAATAGGCCAGCTCCCGCTCGTAGAGCTCCTCGATCCGAATCTGCAGATTCTTCTCCTCCGTCACGTCCACAAACACGCAGTAGAAGTACTCTTCACCCTTCTCCCTCATCAGGTGTGCCTTGACGGAGATCCACTTGATGGAGCCGTCCTTGCAGACCAGACGGTGCTCGCAGTGGACCGCGTTCCCATTTTCCAGCTGGCTGCAGACATACGCCACCACGACTGGAAAATCCTCCGGGTAGATCACGGCAGACAGCCGGTTTCCCTTGGCCGCGAATTCCTCCCTGGTGTAGCCCAGGAACTCGAACAGGCCATTGTTGGCGTCGATCACAGTAAAATCGCCGTCAAAGCGACAGCGGAACACCGCTCCGGGGATGTTGTTGTAGATCTGGACAATCTCATTCTGGGCGTTTCGCTGCTGTGTGATGTCGATGCAGACGGAAGCGATGGCGCTCTGTCCGTCCTCCGCCAAAACCCGTCTCCCGGTGTCGTGGACCCAGATGTAGGAGCCGTCCTTTCGCTTCATCCGGTACTCCACCACGTACTCGCCGTTCTCCTCAATCTGGCGCAGGATCTCCCGCTCCGTCTCCTCCCGGTCCTCCGGGTGCATACAGTTGGACACCATGCCTCCGATGTCCTCCACAAACTCTGCCTCGCTGTCGTAGTTTAAATACGCCAGCATCTGCCGGTTGACAAAATAGAAGGGAAAGCCCGCCTCAATGTACCCGCCTAACATCCCGCCGGCCAGGGAGTCGTTTAAGAGCTCCTGGCGCTGTCTGGTGATGTTCTCCATGACCAGCGTCCTCGGGTAGTGCTCCCCCTCCCGCTGGCTGCTGCTGGACTCTGAGAAATGGATGCTCCGGATTTTCCAGCCTTCCCCCTCCAGGGTCACGGTGAAAAAAGCGCGCAGGCGCCAGGAATACAGAGTGTTTTTTAAATCCAATTTGACCGACAGATTGCAAAAAAATTCAGCGATCGGCTGCTCATCGAGGACAGTGATCGTGCAGTTAAAGGGCTCCGACATTTCATGCACATCGTCGAGTATGTACGCGGTCATCTCCTCCCGGCCGCGGGCATGCTCATACTCCCCGGTCCCCATAAAGTACACGTCCTCCGCCAAAAAAGCGGACGCCGCCCCGGCGTCCTGCTCTTCAAACCACACTCGGCAGAATTTCTGCACGCACTCTGTGGCTCCACACTCTCTCATCTGTATGCTTTCTCCCACAACAAATCTCCTCTTTTGTCCCCATCCTGCCTTTTTAGGGACAGCGCGAACTTTTTTTCACCGATCCAACCGTTACAATTGTAACTATTTTCATATGTATTCAATTGATTTTAACACATTGTTAACGGAAAGACAACGCCTTTAGGCCCCAATTTCCATTTTTCTACAGCAGAATCACCCGCACGCGGCCGCCGGGCTCCACCGCCTCCGTGCCGGCCGGAATGTCCACCAGGCAATTGCAGCCGGACATGGAGCTCAAAATTCCGGAGGCGTGCTTTTTCACCTCCGGGATCTCCACCGATCCGTCCCGGAACACGCCCCGAAGGAACCGCCTGGAGGGGCTGGCCTTGGGGAATCCCTGGGTCAGCGCTCCATCACACGCGGACGGCACCAGGGCGGGGGTGTGCCCCATCTTTGCCAGAAGCGGGCGCACCAAAAGCTCACAGTCCGCCAGCGCGCCGAAGGGATTTCCGGACAGGCTGACCACCGGAATTCCACCGATCTCTGAGCCGATGGTCGGCATCCCCGGCTTCATGCGGATCTTCCAGAACAGGCGTCTGGCCCCGGTGACGGCCAGGGCCTCGTGCATGATGTCCTTCTTGCCCACCGACACGCCGCCCGTAGTGATGATTAGGTCCACCTGGCCGGCCGCCTGGCTCAAGAGCTCCGCCATCACCTCCGGCCGATCCGGGACTCTCCGAAGGATCGGAATCTGCGCCCCCAGCTCCCGCAGCCGGGCCGCCAGGAAGTACAGGTTGTTGTCGTAAATCTTGCCCGGCCCCAGCTCTGTTCCCGGCTCCGCCAGCTCGTCCCCCGTCGCGAACACCGCCGCCCGCACCTGGCGGTAGACCTTCACCCGGTCTCTTCCAAGCCCGGCCAAAATCCCGGTCTCCACGTAGGTGAGACGGGTGCCCTCACAGAGAATCCGCGTCCCCGCCTTAATGTCCTCCCCCTTGAAGCAGTAATTTCTCCACGGCGCGCAAGGGCGGTACACCTTCACGGTCTCCTCGCCGTAATCCGTGTGCTCCTGGTAGACGCAACAGTCCGCGCCCGCCGGGATGGCCGCTCCGGTCATGATGCGCATCGCCTGCCCCGGCTCAAGACGGCTGTCGAACCAACCGCCCGCGTCCACCTCGCCGATCACCGTGAGGACCGCCGGGCTCTCCTCGCTGGCATCTGCAATGTCCGCGCTCCTCACCGCGTATCCGTCCACAGGCGCGCGGTCAAAGGGCGGATTGTCAAAACTTGCGAAGACATCCTCCGCCAAAATGCGCCCCCCGCACTCTAACAGGGGGATCTCCTCCGTGTCTCTGATTTCAGAGCAGCAGGAAAGCAACAGCTCCGAGGCCTCTTCCAGGGACACCCGGTCCGCCGCCCCGCGAAAATCCGCTGCCGCTGCCCCGCTCTTTTCTCCCTCATTCTCCGCTCTCATGGGTTCACTCCTCCTCATCCTCTGCACAAACTCAGCCGGTGTGGATTTCACCCACGCCGGCCGGTATTCGATCAATTCTTGTTCGGCTTTACGCCGTCTGCTTCGCGCTGGCTCTCCACATCATGAAGAAGCGCAGCAGCACCATTCCAATTATAGCAGTAGTCAGATAAATTTGGAAGCCCGCAATCTGCTTAATTACATTTGAGAGCAGCTCCTGGCCGATCCCGCCGAAGTAAGCGGAGGCCTTGTTGGAGGCCACGATTCCGATGGCCATGGGGAAGGTGAGCCCCGCAAAGCCCGGCGCAAAGGGCACGGAGTAGAAGGCCGGGAGCTTAATCACGATGAACGTGAGGGAGGCCATCACGCATACCGTCAGGATCGCCACAACGGCGGTGACGGGCTCCTTCACCACATTTAAGTAGCTCACCAGGCAAAGGCTGCAGGGAGCCAGCACGATGGCCTGGGTGTGGAAGGCCGCGGGCTTCACCTCGCGGGTGGCCAGGCGCCACACCATGAAGGGGATGGTGACGGTGTAGATGAACAGGCCCCAGCAAAGCACGGCCTTCGCCATCAGAGGCGGCAGCACGGCCGCTCCGGCCACGGTGGACACCATAATCCCGTTGAAGGTCACGAACCAGCTGGGCACAAAGGTGTCTAAGTTCACGCCGTGGAACACGTTCCGCCAGAGGAAAATCAGGATATGTACCGCGTGGATGCACACCGCCGCGATGAGGATGATCCGCATGGGGCCGGGGATCCAGTCCCTGTAATAGCTGGTCAGGATCATGGTCACCATGGTCAGCCCGGCGTACAGGCTGGCCGGGATGGTATTTTTGTACTCGTTGTTCACCACCGCGGGGTAGCGGATGATCTTCGCGAAATAGCACACCAGCACCACGGTGGAGACCCACATGGTCAGATGGCGCACCCAGTCATATCCCAGGGACTGGTACACGTTGGAAAGGGTCGCTGCCCCCAGCATGGTGGGCACAATTGCGATGGGCATATTTTTTAATTTTCCGTTCATTTACGTCACCTCGTAGTAGAATTCGAATTTATCGCTGGTATGGAAAAAGTCGGAGTAGTCGATGGAGAACAGCGGTTTCTTTACCCTGGACACATCGATCCTTCGCGCGATCAGCTGGGTCAGCACGCCCCCGTAGGCCAAATCTCCCTGGAGAATGGCGCCGTAGATCTTGCCGCCCTTGTGGATCACCTTGCGGTACTGGCTTCCGGTGTCCTCCACGATCTCCTCGTAGGTGTCGTCCGGCTTCTCCGGGACGCCGAGGGACATGGTGGGGATTCCCAGGAAGTTCATGGTGGACTTGCTGGCAAAAAAGTCGTCCATGCCGGTGTCAAAGCCGGCCATATTGTCCGCAGCCACCATGCCCTGCTTCACAGCCGCAGGCCAGATGGGGGATCTCCCGGTCACGTCCCCGGCCCCGTAGATGTCCGGCAGGTTCGTGCGGCCATTTGGATCGATCACCAGGCCGAACCGGTCCAGCTCAAGGCCGGAGCCCTCTAAAAATTCCACGTTCGCGCGCACGCCCGCCGTCACCACCAGAAGGTCGCAGGGGACTTCGCTGCCGTCGGAGAGAACCAGAGCTTCCACGTTTCCGCCGTCCATAGAGCGCACCTCCTCCAGGAAGCAGCCTAAGTGCAGCTTCACGCCCGCCTCCGCCAGCGCCTTCTCGTAGACGGACGCCGCACGGTGATCCAGCTGCTTCACCAGCAGACGGTCCGCCATCTCCACCAGCTCCACGCTCCGGCCCATGTGCAGAAAACCGGTGGCCGCGTCCAGGCCCGTGAGGCCGCCGCCCATGATCACAATGTGCTTCGCCGTCTTCGCGGCCTCCATGATGGCCTTCGTCTCCTCCATATCGCGAAAGCCGTACACGCACTTGGCCTCCTTAAGCCCCTTCACCGGCGGCAGGAAGGTGTGGGACCCGGTGGCGATGAGTAACTTGTCGTAGGAGAGCGCGGTGCCGTCGGACAGCGCGATCTCCTTCCTCTCTGCGTCCACGCCTGTGCAGGCTATTCCCCGTCTCCAGTCCACCCGGTAGCGCTCCTCAAAATCCGCCTCCGCGAAGCAGAGCTGCTCCTCGGTCCGCTGGCCCCCGATCAGGTGGTGGAGGATGCAGCGGGAGTAGATCTCCTCATCCTTACTCACCAGCACGATCTCCGCCTCCGGGCAGCGCTTTCTCAGCTGCCGCACGCCGTTGACCCCGGCCGCGCTGGCTCCCAATACCACATATCTCATGCTTCCACCTCCTCCAAAGTAATCGCCTTCATGGGACAGATCTCCACGCACATGGGATTCGGCGAGCCGTCCTCGCTCCGGTGCACGCACATGTCGCACTTCATGATCTCCTTGTGCTCGATGCGGTCGCTCTTAAGCACGCCGTAGGGGCAGGCCATGACGCACATATAGCAGCTGGCGCACTTCTCCTTGTCGTACTCCACAAACCCGGTCTCCGGGTTCTTGTGCATGGCCCCGGTCATGCAGGTGTACACGCACTCCGGCCGGTCGCAGTGGCGGCAGAAAATGGGCGCGCACTTGCCCTCGCTGTCGATGACCACGCGGTTTCTCGCGTCGCAGGACTCATGGCTGACCACACAGGCCGTCACACAGGTCAAACAGCCGATACAGCGGCTTCTGTCAATTTTGATCCGATACATGACCGTTCCCTCCTTCTGCTTTCTCAAACCAAACCGGCGTCGCCTTGTAGGACGGCTCCTTGGAATAGGGGTCGTAAATGGACGGCGTCAGCTTGTTGCACTCGATGTAATGGATGGGCGCATACAGCTCTAACTCCCGCACATGGCCGGAGACGCGCACCTTAAACACCGCGCTCTGCCCGTTGGCGGAGTGCACGCGCACGAAATCGTTCTCCCCGATGCCGTGCTCCCTGGCCGTCTCCGGGTTCATGAACAGGTAGGCCTCCTTGGCCGACACGTCCTCCACGAACTGCACCTCCTTGGTGCGGGACTGGGTGTGCCACTGGCCCACGGAGCCTCTGCCGGTGTTGAACACGTAGGGGAACTCCTCGCTCACCGGGAGCGGATTCGCCTTCGGCGCCTCGAACTTGAACTGGGCCTTCTTGCTGGGGGTGAAGAAGTTTCCGTCCTCGTAGAGGCGGCGCTGGTCTTCCCTCAGCTCCTCCCCTTCCTTAAAGGGCCACTGGATGCCGTGGGAATTTTCCAACATCTCCCAGGTCACGCCGGTGATGTCGCAGGGCATGCCCTTGGAGCACTTTTTCATCAGCTCGAAGCAGCCCTTCGGCGTCTCCCAGCCGTTTAGCAGGTCGCCCATCCCCAGGGCCCGGCCCACGCCCAAAATGGCCTCGTAGTCGCTGATCTCGTTCTCCCCTCTGGGCAGACAGGGGCGCATGGCGGAGAGGCGGCGCTCCAGGTTGATGTAGGTGCCCTCCTTCTTGATGCCGGGCACCACGGGGAAGAACACCGTGCAGTGCTCCGCGCTCTCGATGGTGTCGTAGATGTCCTGGACCACGAACAGCTCCAGCTTCTTCACCGCCTCGGCAAAGGTCTCGTTGTTGGTCCAGCTGTGGCGCGGGTTGGTGCAGAGAATCCACAGGCCCTTGATCTTTCCCTCGTTGATCCCCTCGATGATCTGGTTGTAGGTGGCGGTGGGCTTCTCAGCCAGCACGCTCTCGTCCACGCCCAGCGCCTTTGCCACTGCCGCCCGGCGGGCCGGGTTGGTGAAATCGCCACCCGCGTAGAGCACCGCCGTGTTGGAGTATGCCCTGGAGCCCATGGCGTTGCACTGGCCGGTGATGGAGTTGGCCCCGGTTCCCGGGCGTCCGATGTTGCCGGTCATGAGCGCGATGTTGATGATGGCCTGGGCCGTGCGCACCGCCTCGTAGCCCTGGTTGACGCCCATGGTCCACCAGAAGGAAACCCGCTTGCCCGCGTGGATCAGCTCCGCCAGCTCCAAAATCTGCTCCGGCTTAAGGCCTGCGGTCTCCTCGGCCTTCTCCAGCGTGAAGTCCTTCACGAACTCCTTGAACTCCTCGTACCCCTCCGTGTGGGCCGCGATGTAGTCCCCGTTCACCCAGCCCTTCTCGATGAGCACGTTCGCCAGGGTGTAGAACAGGAAGATATCGCCCTTCCACTTCACCGGATACCAGTAGTCCGCGTTCATGGCCGTCTCGGACTCCCTGGGATCGATGACGATGACCTTTTTGTCCGGATCCTGGTTCATCTTCACCCGCTTCCACAGGATGGGGTGGGCCACCACCGGGTTTGCTCCCACGAACACGATGGTGTCGGACAGCTCCAGATCCTTAAGGGTGTAGCCCGGCGCGTCGAAGCCGTAGCTCTGCTTGTGTGCCACCACGGCTGTCGCCATGCACAGGCGGGTGTTGCCGTCCACGTTGGTCTTTAAATAGTTTCTCATCACGTGGCCGAACAGCGCGAACTCCTCCATGGTCAGCTGACCGGTGCTGATTCCCGCCACGCTCTCTTTCCCATATTTTTCCTGAAGCTCCACCAGCTTGTCCGCCACGTAGGAGAAGCCCTCGTCCCAGGACACCTCCTTCATGGTCCCGTCCGCCTGCCGGATCTTCGGCAGCGGCGAGGTCTTCACCACGGTCTGCTGCTTGTCTAGGGACAGGCCCTTGATGCAGCAGAAGCCGTCGTTGACCGGATAGCCCTTGGTGGGCAGCACCTTGACGATGCGCCCGCCCTCCACATAGAAGTCCATGTTGCAGTCCAGGGCGCAGTAATTGCAGGTCGATTGTACCCGTTTCATCTTTATTTCCCCCTCTCTCAGTATTTAACCCCGCTCCAGTAGATCCGGTTCTGAATCTCCGCGATCTCCGGAAGCTTTACATCCCGCAGCGCCCAGCGTTTAAACTCCTCGAAGCCGGTTCGGTCCACAATGTAGCCGATGTGCTCCTTCCCCCCGGGTGCGCTCCGGTCAATGTATTCCCTCACGTACTCGTACGTGTTGGTGATGATCTTTAAGATGCTCTCCTCGTCGGCCCACTTGATAAAGTCCTCGCCCAGGCGCGGGTTCTTCTTGCCGGTTCTCCCCAGCAGCGTCAGGCGGTAGTACTTCTTCTCGCTGCGCACCCAGGCCCTGGTGGGGCACTGGATCACGCACTCGCCGCAGCCGATGCACTTCTCGTGGTTTCTCTGGATCCGGTAGTTCACCATGCTCAGCGCTCCAACGGACTTTGTCCGGCACGCCTTCTCGCAGGCCCCGCAGCTCACGCAGCGCTCTGCCCGGTACTGCGGCTCGGTCATGCCCATGATGCCGAAGTCGTGCATGCGCACCTTGGCGCAGTCGTTGGGGCAGCCGGTCAGCGCCACCTTCACGTGCAGGTCATCCGGGAAGATGGCCTTCTCGATCTTGAAGGCGAACTCCCCGGTGTCGTAGCAGGCGTAGGGGCAGACCTTGTTGCCCACGCAGGCCGAGATATTTCGGGTTCCCGAGGAGGAGTAGCCGCAGCCCGGCTCCGGCTGGTTGATTCCGATCCCCTCGATAATCGGCTGCAACAGCTCGTTGACCTTGTCCATGTCCTCGTAGCGGATCCCCGGGATCTCAAAGCCCTGGCGCACCGTCATGTGCACGGACCCGTTGCCGTAGGTCTCGGCGATCTCCTGGATCATGGAGAGGTATTTTGCGTCCAGGTGGCCGCCCGGCACCCGGACTCTGGAGGCGGTGAGACCCCGCTCCTTTGTGACGCGGAACGCGTTTTTCTTCAGCTTCTTTGTGTTGACATCCATTCTCTTAACGCCTCCTAGTCTACCAGTTCTTTTCCCACGGTGTAGGGGAACACCGGGCCGTCCACACAGACATACTTGTCGCCGATGCGGCAGTGCCCGCATTTTCCGATCCCGCAGCACATCTTGCGCTCGTAGGAGACCCAGATATTCTCCTCCCGGATCCCCCGCATGAGCAGCGCCTTCACGGAGAAGCGCATCATAGCGGGCGGGCCCACCACGATGGCCTTTGCGGACTGCGGATCGTCCAGGGCCAGGTCTGGAATGTACTTTGTCACCAAACCCACCTTTCCATTGTAATCCCCGTCCGCCCCGTCCACGGTGAGAATCAGGTTCAGTTTCCGCTCCCAGTCCGCAAAATCGTCCGCAAACAGGATATCCTCCGGGCTCTTAAAACCGGCGATCACCGTCATATTCCCGCGCTCCCTGGGGTGGTCCGCAAAATACCGGATCACGCCGCGCACCGGTGAGACGCCGGTGCCGCCCGCCACGATTACAAGCTCGCTGCCGCGGTATTCCGCGCAGTCAAAGCCGTTGCCGTAGGGCCCCCGCATGAACAGGCTGTCGCCCTCGTAGCGCTCAAAAATCTCGTTCGTGACCTTTCCCACCCGGCGGATGGTGAGGTCCACAGTGCCCTCGCCGATGCCGCTGACCGAGATGGGGGCCTCGCCGTACTTGGGGATGGACACCTCGAAGAACTGTCCGGGCCGCACCTCCCCCTCGTAGGACATGGTGAAGGTGTACTCAATCTCCGTGTGCTTTTTGACCTTCACGATTCTGGATAAAAATGGCATGTATTCCTTACTGCTCATGTCAGTTTTCCTCCTTTGCCAGTCTTGCCACCCGGTTCACACAGGCGGAAAACGAGATATATTCCGGACAGATGTCGTCGCAGCGGCCGCAGCCCACGCACATCTGGTAGCCGAACTGCTTCTTGAAATCCGATATCTTGTGCAGCACCTTGAAGCGCATCCGCTCCCCGCAGGTCTTGCGGTAGCTCCCGCCTCCTGCCACATCCGTGTAGCCGTCCACCATGCAGGAGGCGTGGACCCTGCGGCGCTCCCCCGCCCGGCCGTTGTCCGTGTAGTAAATGTCCTGCATGGTAAAGCAGGTGCAGGTGGGACAGACGAAATTACAGCGGCCGCAGTGAATGCAGCGGCTGTCGTACTCCTTCCAGAGGGGCGCCTGGATCACGGAATTGTCCAGATTCTCCGGAATCTCCACAAAAACCGCATTCTCCTTCGCGAAATCCGGAGAGACCTCCGCCCGCTCTGCGCCTAAACTCTCCAGAACCGCGTCCAGGTCCTCCCACTTGCTGTCAATTTGCAGCTGATCCCCCGACCGGTTGATCGCTGCGTCGTAGCGGTCCGTGCGGTTGGTGCCCATGGACACACAAAAACCGCTGCCGCAGGACTCCCTACATCCCATCAACACCAGCTTTACGTTCTCCCGAAGGCGTTTATAATAGGAATCCTCAAAGCGGTTGTCCAGGTAGATCTGATCCAGGCGCTTTAAGGCGTGAATATCGCAGCTTCTGAGGAAAATGATGGCGGGCTTTCGTTCTGGCTGTGCCTCGGCCACCGCTCCCTCAGTGAAATAAAACAGGATCTGGGTGATCGGCAGAACCGCTTCCTTGAAGGAGTAATGAGACCGCTCGTCCCACTCCAAATCCTCCCAGCTCTCAAGCTCCCCGTAGCGCACCGCGTCCGTGTCGGAGTACATCCCCTCCCCGGCAAAGCGCCTCGGGCCAAGGACCGTGTATTCCTCTTTCCACCGGCCAAACAACTGCTTCATATCCTCAATCTGCAACTGGTATCCCATGTAGACGTTTCTCCTTCCATGTTAATATTTTAACTATAGCAGAAACGCACAAAAAACGCCGTGATTTTCATCACGGCTGTTTAAAATATTCTCTCAGTTTTCCCATATCCGGGATGGAAATATGGTTCTTTTCCATATGAATCAGCCCCAGTTCGGTCAACTTCTTAGCCTGCCGTGAAACTGTCTCCCTCTTGGACCCCAACATGTCCGCCAGGTAGGTGATGCTCAAATTCATATTGATAAAGGTTCCGCCCTCCGACGCCACACCGTAATCCCTGCCCAGCTTAAAGAGCTTGGCGGCCAGGCGTTTCTCCCCGCTTAGGGCGTTGGTGGTATTCTTTAGCTGGCGGTACAGGCGGCGGATCTTAAGGGCCATGGACTGGACCATAATCCGGGTCAGCGCCGGGTCCCGCTCCATCACCTTCCAGAGCCGCTCCCTGGAAATCACCAGCACCAGGGAGTCCTCCTTGGCCTCGCAGCTGACCGAGGCCGGGAGATCCTGAAGCATCTCCTCGTTTAAAATTGTCCCCGGACCGTAGGCGAAGATCACCTTCTTTTCGCCCAGGGAGTTGATCTTGTACAGCGAAGCCATGCCCTCCACCAGAAAGTACAGGGCCGCCACCTCCTCCTTGTCGTGGAAGATGTGCTGCCCTCTCCCGTACTTTTTAAGGCAGCCGTAAGCCGCAAGCTCCGCCTGGCTGGAGGCGGAGGCTTTTCCCAGCACCGGGGAGCACTTAATCGCTTCCGAACACGTCATAGCTTAAGCCCTCCCCTTTTTGCCTGCCCGTCCATGAATTCCACCACAAGGGCCAGGATCCGGTCGGTCTCCCCGTACGCCAACACCGGCACATCCGCCTTCGGCCCCGCCACGCCCGCCAGCGACGGGCGGCCTTCCGAATCCACAATATCCGTCACGTAGGCCAGAACGGTCTCGGGCGGACAGACTCGGAAGTTTGACAGCCTAAACTCATGAATCAACTAACTACATAGCCTTCAACCCCTTGTCAAATTTGGATTCCCAGATTTAATTTTTTGTCAAATATTATCATTTTTATGTAGCTATTTGTGGCTATCTATGCTATAATAAGGGGTGGAGGTGATATTCAATGAAGCTTACTGTGAGTAAATCCAAGAATTCTGCATCTTTTTACGTTCAGAAAACCATTCGCAAAGAAAGTGGCGCCGTTACTACTGTTACGGTTGAAAAACTTGGCAACCTTGATGAAGTCAGAACGAAAGCCTGCGGTAAAGATCCCTATGTCTGGGCGCAGGAGTACGTCAACGAACTCAATCGCAAAGAATACGAGGAACAGAAATCTGTTATTGTCAGTTACTCACCCACTAAACTCCTGAAAAAAGGAGAACAAAAGGCTTATAACTGTGGGTATCTTTTCCTTCAGGATATTTACTATAGCCTTGGACTGCATAAAATATGTAAGTCCATCAGTTCCAGATATCACTTTGAGTATGATCTGAATGATATCCTTTCCAAACTCATTTACACACGGATTCTCTATCCTTCTTCCAAAAAGGCTTCCAACAAGAAGGCCAGACTGTTTTTGGAACAGCCTTCTTTTGAATTGCATGACATTTACCGTGCTCTGTCTGTTCTGGCCCAGGAGAATGATTTCATTCAGGCAGAGCTTTACAAGAACAGCCAGGATATCGTGGAACGGCGCAAGGATATCCTTTTCTATGACTGCACCAACTATTACTTTGAGCTGGAAGAGGAAGATGACTTTCGCAGATATGGGAAAAGCAAGCAGCATCAGCCATTACCTTTGGTCGGCATGGGACTTTTTATGGACTATGATGGTATCCCTCTGGCTTTTGACCTGTTTCCCGGAAACCAGAGTGAACAACCCACTCTGAAACCTTTAGAGAAAAAGGTGCTAAAGGATTATGGGCTCAATCAGGTCATTGTCTGCACCGATGCCGGACTCTCTTCCAAGAGCAATCGCAAATTTAACGATAAATCCATTGATGGAGAGCGGCTCCGCAGCTTTATTACAACCCAGTCCGTCAAACAGCTTCCAGCGTATCTGAAAGAATTCGCTCTGGACCCGGATGGGTGGCATCGGATCGGTGACGACAAGACCTATAACATCAATGAACTGGATGAAACAGAGGATTACCAAAAAATCTACTACAAGGATCGCTGGATCAAAGAAGATTTGTCCCAAAGGAAGATCAAAAAGGGGGCGGCCCCACTGGAACAGCATCTGGTTGTTTCCTTTTCTTTAAAGTACCAGCGGTATCAACGCAGAATCCGTGGGGGGCAGATCGAACGTGCACAGGAACTTATCAATCATGGGAAGTACAAGCAGCGACCAAAAAATCAGAATGACCCTCATCGTTTTATTGGGCATCAGGTTATGACCGATGATGGCGAAGTGTGTTCCCGGGATGTGCCGTTCCTGAATACCAGTGTGATTCAGGAAGAAGAAATGTATGATGGATTTTACGCGGTATGCACGAACCTGGAGAACATAGGGATTGACGAGATAATCAGAATCAATAAAAAGCGTTGGGAGATTGAAGAATGTTTCCGTATCATGAAAACAGAATTCAAATCCCGTCCCGCGTATCATTCGAAGGAAGAACGAATCCGTGCACATTTCCTCACATGCTACATTGCACTCTTCGTATTTAGAATACTGGAAAAGAAACTTGACGAAAAATACACCTGTGATGAGATCATCGATACCCTGAGGACAATGATGATGTCACGTCCGGGGGAAAAGCTTGGTTACATCCCTGCTTACACAAGGACAGATCTCACAGATGCATTACATGAAACCTTTGGATTCCGCACGGATTACGAGATTACGACAGATGTTAACATGAAAAAGGTTATTCGAACTACAAAGAAAAAGTAATAATATATAGCTACGTTTTTTCATCTAAAGAAATGCCGCAAATGCTGATAACCACTACATTTGCGGCATTTGGACTGTCAAAGATGGGACTATAGCAGAAACGCACAAAAAACGCCGTGATTTTCATCACGGCTGTTTAAAATATTCTCTCAGTTTTCCCATATCCGGGATGGAAATATGGTTCTTTTCCATATGAATCAGCCCCAGTTCGGTCAACTTCTTAGCCTGCCGTGAAACTGTCTCCCTCTTGGACCCCAACATGTCCGCCAGGTAGGTGATGCTCAAATTCATATTGATAAAGGTTCCGCCCTCCGACGCCACACCGTAATCCCTGCCCAGCTTAAAGAGCTTGGCGGCCAGGCGTTTCTCCCCGCTTAGGGCGTTGGTGGTATTCTTTAGCTGGCGGTACAGGCGGCGGATCTTAAGGGCCATGGACTGGACCATAATCCGGGTCAGCGCCGGGTCCCGCTCCATCACCTTCCAGAGCCGCTCCCTGGAAATCACCAGCACCAGGGAGTCCTCCTTGGCCTCGCAGCTGACCGAGGCCGGGAGATCCTGAAGCATCTCCTCGTTTAAAATTGTCCCCGGACCGTAGGCGAAGATCACCTTCTTTTCGCCCAGGGAGTTGATCTTGTACAGCGAAGCCATGCCCTCCACCAGAAAGTACAGGGCCGCCACCTCCTCCTTGTCGTGGAAGATGTGCTGCCCTCTCCCGTACTTTTTAAGGCAGCCGTAAGCCGCAAGCTCCGCCTGGCTGGAGGCGGAGGCTTTTCCCAGCACCGGGGAGCACTTAATCGCTTCCGAACACGTCATAGCTTAAGCCCTCCCCTTTTTGCCTGCCCGTCCATGAACTCCACCACAAGGGCCAGGATCCGGTCGGTCTCCCCGTACGCGAGCACCGGCACATCCGCCCTCGGCCCCGCCACGCCCGCCAGCGACGGGCGGCCCTCCGAATCCACAATATCCGTCACGTAGGCCAGAACGGTCTCGGGCGGACAGACTGTTTTGGCGCAGGGGGCCGGTTTTCCTTCGCCGGCGCCCGGTCTTCCCTCGCTGGCGCCCTGCTTTTCCTCGCCGGCGCCCTGCCGGATCAGCTCGAGCTTCGGATACGCCGAGTTCTTCTGCCCCTCCAGGAGAATCAGATCCGCCTCGGGAAACAGCGAAAAGAAATCCGCTGCCCGAAGCCCGCTCTGCTCCTTCACGGCCATATAGCGCCGGTCCGAGTAGACCACGGTGCCGATTGCCCCGGCCGCCTTCATCCGGTAGCTGTCCGTCCCCGGCACATCCGCCTCGAAATCGTGGCCGTCGTGCTTGATCACCGCGGCACGGATCCCGTGGGCAGTCAAACTGCTCACCAGCTTTTCAAGGAGCGTCGTCTTCCCCGTGTTCTTGGTGCCGCTGACCGCCAGCACCGGAGGGCAAAACGCCTCCAGAGCCCGAAGCGCCTCCGGGGAGTTCACGTTGTAGAACCAGAAGTCCGGAATCTGTGCCTCGGCCGTGTCCACCACCGTGCAGGAAATTTGATCCAAAAAGTGCATCAGCCGGTAATTCCCGCTCTGCGCACATTCCCGCAGCGCGGGCAGGCAGGACCTGGAGTACAGGCCGCACAGAGGCTGTATTCTCCCACTTCTGGTCCGCCAGACCACAGCGTCCACTCCCGGCTTCCACCGTTCCATAAGAAGCTGCGCCATCTGCCGGTGAAAAAGCGGCAGATCGCAGGATAAGAAAAACAGCAGATCGCACCGGGTCTTCTCAAAGCAGGACAGGATTCCCCCCATGGGACCGATGGGGCCATCCGCCCCAGCCACCGGCAAATCCGCGATCGCCTCAAGCCCCGGCTCCCTCGGCGGCGGATATTTCCCGGCAGAAAAAAAGCAGGGCAGTCCCAGCATGTCCAACTCCCTTTTAATCCGGTTCAGAAAGCTCTCACCCTGGCAGAAAAGCTCTGCCTTGTTGGCGCCCCCGAACCGCGATCCCTGGCCCCCAGCCAGGATAACTGCTCCACATTTCGACTCCATATTTAAGTGTCCTTTCCGTTTTCCGTCTGTATCCGCCCGGGGCGGACAAAATCCCCCACAGAGGCGGCCCTTATAAGGACTATTATAAATTTTGAAGCCAATTAAATCAACAATTTTTTAACAAAGTTTTAGCGCTCTGCGCCCAGGTCCGCGCTGCTTTTCCGCCGCGGCCCCCCGCTCTCCGCAGATCCCGCGGCGGCAAACTGTTCAATCAGCCTGGTCCGGTCCTTTCCCAGGATGTTGGTCAGCTCCCCCGCGGTCAGATACCCTTTTAAGTACATCTTCGCCACATCCAGTGAATCATTCCCGATTTTCGCTACCAGCTCTAAATGTGTCATAACCCTCACTTCCTTATTCGTTTCCGGCGTTCCTTAAAATAGCCGGCACAATAATATATGCGGAACCTGGGTTATGTATGATCCTTTTTTTTCGTTTTTTCCTCTATTTTGTGCACCAACGCCAGTCGGTACAGCGCCGACACGTCCCGGGAATATTTTTGCAGAAGCGCGCTTAGGTAGGGCGCGCCCTCCACCTGCGCATTCACCGGCGCGTTCCTGGCGATCATCTGCTCCTTTTTTGCTTTCAGGCAGACCATGTTTCCCGCCTCCTGGATCACATAGCTGCAGACCTGGCAGAAATGCTCCAGCGCGTCTAAGTCCTTTAACTCCCGCTTCCGGTCCTCAGTGAGGAACAGAATCTGCTCCATCTCGCTGGACATTTTCCAGAACAGCGCCAAAAGCTTCCGGTAGTAGGCCTGCTCCTCCGCGGACAGGCGCTTTTGCAGGTAGTCGTCAATCTGCTCATGCATCAGCTGGAAGCGGATCAGCCCGTCCCTGACCGCGCCGTAATCCAGCGGCACGCGCAGGCTGGCGATCAGAATCCGCAGGTAGGAGTGCTGCATGTGAAACAGCCCCCAGATATTGTCCTGGAACTGCCCCTTCATGCTGGTCGGGAAAAAGAACCGGTTGATCACCAGCACAAACACAGTGGCCAACCCCACGTAGATCAGCCGCAGCTCCATGGCTATGGTCTCCTGCATGGCAAGAGAGGCCAGGGTGATGGCGAAGGAGGTGGAGAAAATGGCCTGCTTCCAGGTCCCGGGCTGCGCGCAGTACATGAACGCGGTCAGGATGGTGGCCAGAATAAAATGCCCTTGCACGCCGGGGAACAGCGGCAGCGCGAAGTACAAAAGCGTACAGCCCGCCACCGTCCCCACGAAGCGGTTTTTCAGGCGGAACGCGCTGTCCTCGTACATGGGCTGCAGAAGCAGAAACGCGTTCAGCACGAACCAGTAGGCGTGGTTGAACCCGGAGAGACGGCTGAACAGAAAGCCCAGGGTCAAAACCGCGCTGAGGCGCAGGGAAAAGCGCATCTCGAAGGTGTCCGGGTGAAACCTCTGCCGAATCCAGGCAAGGGGTCGTCGCCCGCCCTTCGGCCGTCCGGATGGTCTCTCCCCCTGCCCGCGGGCGGCGCTCTCCCGCTCCAGCCGCTCTGTGATCATCAGAAGCTGTGACACGGTCTGCTCCCCGAAGCGCCCGATCTCATCTCTCCGCTCCCCGGCCTCGCGGATCAGCTGTTCGCCCCAGAGGCGAAGACGGGAGTAGGCGATATCGCCCGGCTTTTCCTTTGGCCGGGCCGGGGAGACGCTCTCGCATTGGTGTTGGCCGGCCCGGCCCGAAGCGTTCCCCTCCCCCTGCAGCTCCTGGCCCTCCAGCAGTGCACTCGGCTCCCCGATGCACTCCGGGATGTCCGGGATCTGGCAGGCGTCCGTCCGCTCCCGCTCATTCCCCTTGTGCCGCCTGGCCTTCCCGTTTTCCGGCCAGAGCCGCCCGAACTCCCGCAGGAACGCGCACAGCCGCAGCAAAAACTGCTTCCCCTCCTCCGCGATTTTGATCTCCCTGAGCACAGAGAAGAAAAAGATTGACCGTTGGAACAGGAGGGCCGCCATGAAGTGGATCTCCCCCTCCCGGTTTAAGGTATAGGCGATTCCCCGGCTCTGCTCCACCTGCTTGTAGAGGGACCGCTGGATGGCAAACAGCTCCCTGCTCTCCCCGCAGTCCTTCCCCGACGCCCAGGAGTCAAGCTGCGAGGCCAGCACCTTCAATCCCTGTTTCTCCTTCCCATAGTCCTCCTCCTTCTCCCTGCCGTGGGAGCTGATGAGGAGCGCGGCGATCAGCAGAATAAGGCCGTACACCATGGCGCAGAGAAATTGTCCGAACTGCTCGCTGGGTACAGGGCGCAGCTGGAAAAACACAAAGCCCATGGCGCTGGTGAAGTAGCCTTTCTGATTAAATTGGTTGGACTGCAGGAAAACCAGAAGAAACGGTACCAGGATATTGAGAATTACACACAGAACCAGGGAATGCCCCGCAAAAAATGCCAGCACGGCGAGAAAAAGCTGCACAGCCGCCATGGAGAGCAGCTTGAACGGCGTCTGCTTCTTCTGGCGCCGCACCTTGAATAAGGTTGCCAGGACCGACACCACAATGATGTACTGCACGCCGAACAGCCAGAGAATAGAATAAAATGCACACAGAAAAAACAATATGACCGGCCCGGCATCCGCCAGCACCTTCTTTGCGCGGCCCCAAAGACGCCGCAGCCATTGATCACTCAACTCTCCTTCTCTCCCTTCTGTTCTCCGCCGTCAGACCGCCCGGCGGCAAAACGGACGGCCGGGCAAAACTGCCCCGCCGTCCGTGTGATGCCCGCGAAGTTCCCGCAGTGCAAATATCACAATACCCGATTATTATTTTAATCATATCACACACGCCACTGTTTTCAACCGATTTTCATGGATCTTAGCGGAATTGTAGCGCTCCCCGTCTGGGAGCACCGCCCGCACAGTCAGACGCCCGCAGACGCAAAAAGGGACCAAATCCCGCATCCATCGGAATTTGGCCCCTTTTTGTCACGCCCGCTCTTCCAGCTTCCAGATCTGCACCTCTCCGTCGTAGTCCCCGAATACCCGCTCGATCATTTCCTTCACGGTATCCCAGTCCCCGCCCGCAGTGCCGCAGCCGATTTTATAGGGAAACGCCACCGTCTCATGCTTCTCCCGCACGTCCAGAAAGCCCCGAATCTCCGTCATGGCCTTCTCTAACGCCGCGTAGTCCGTGTACAGCCCCTTCTTGCCGTAGTCGTCCTGCCCGTAGAGGTTTGCAATCAAAAACCAGCGGCCGTCCTTCTCCACCGGCTGGGCGCTGACCCGGCCCAAGAGCCGCTCAGTGTGGCCGTTTTCCTTCTCCACCCACTGTTTGGTCATCTTCTTGTAGGTCTTCTCCACCTCCGGGAACATCCGCTTAATCTGCCCGGCCATGCCGCGCCCGAACGCCCCCTGGCAGTTCACCTGATGGCAGATGACATCCGCGCCGGACTCTAAAATATCTCCATCGCAATACCTGATCATAGTCTCCTCCTATTCCACCCCAGCTTCCCGCAAAATTCGGTTCAGCTCCTTTGTAGTCAGACAAAATATGCGCTTCACCGCCCGCTTGTTCTCCTCGTGCTGATAGTACGCCTGGGCAATGTCCGTGTCACTCCACCTGAAATCAACCGGTTCGTTCATGTATTCTCTCATTTGCTACTCCTGTTGTCGATCATAAGCTTCGTTTTATTATAGCTGGTACTGGTGAAATCGGCAAGTTCTAAATTTCGTACGTTGGGATGAAAAAAGAATTTTTAGATAAAGAAAAATCCAGCAAACCTCACATAATAAGGTTTTCTGGACTTCTTCGGGTTGGGCTATTCTTTCAAATAGTCAGCAGGGGAAGAGGGGCTCGAACCCCCATCTACGGTTTTGGAGACCGCTGCTCTACCATTGAACTATTCCCCTTTTTTGTTTGGTGCATTTCTGAACCTCAATTAGAATACCACAGGTTTGAGAAAGTGTCAACTGTTTTTTCAAAAAAGTATTTTTCCTGTCCTGATGGTCCGGCCCGGGCCGGGAGGGAACTTCTCTCTACAGACATCGGCCCCTCCCTTCCCTTCCCATCCTAATTCCCATCCTAATTCCCATTCCAAGCCAGGCTCTTTTACATGATTCCAATGGCCTCCCGCACATTGGACACCCCAATCAAACGTATGCCCTCCACAGGCTTCATCTTATCCGCGCATACTCTTGGCAGCACACAGGCTGTAAAGCCCAGCTTGGCAGCCTCATTCACACGCTGGCTGGCCTGGGATACGGCCCTGACCTCCCCTGACAGGCCCACCTCCCCGAATATGAGCATTTTCGGATCCACGGGCCGGTCTTTGTAGCTGGACATAAGGGCCATGATAATTGCCAGATCCAGGGCGGGCTCGTTCATCTTCATGCCTCCCGCTATATTCACATAGGCATCCAGCCGCGACATCTCATAACGGCAGCGCTTCTCCAGAACTGCCATCAGCAGGTTCACACGGTTGTAATCCGTACCGGCCGCCGTCCGCCTGGGCATACCGAAATTCGTCTCCGTCACCAGGGCCTGTACCTCTAAAAGAATGGGCCTGGTACCCTCAAAGGAACAGGATACCACTGCGCCGGAGGCTTCCTCCGGACGGCCGTCCAGCATGTATTCAGAGGGATTCTCCACCTCTGCCAGCCCCTGTTCCTGCATCTCAAATACACCTATCTCATTGGTAGATCCAAACCGGTTTTTCACACTGCGCAGAATGCGGTAGGACGCATTCCTGTCTCCCTCAAAATAGAGTACCGTATCCACCATATGTTCCAGTACCCTGGGGCCTGCCACCACGCCTTCCTTTGTCACATGCCCCACCACAAAAATGGCGATTCCCCGGCTCTTTGCTATCTGCATCAGGATTCCCGTGGACTCCCTTACCTGGCTGACGCTTCCGGGAGCAGAGGATATCTCCTCCCTGTACATGGTCTGTATGGAATCAATAACTGCAATCTGGGGATTCTCAGCGTCAATGGCCCTCTCAATATGCTCCAGGCTTGTCTCACACAGGAATTTCAGCTCTCCGGTTACAGGACCGATGCGGTTTGCCCTCATCTTAATCTGTTTTAAGGATTCCTCCCCTGATATGTACAGGACCCGCTGGCCTGCGCCCGCCAGATTCCGGCATACCTGAAGAAGAAGGGTGGATTTTCCGATACCCGGGTCTCCGCCCACCAGCACCAGGGAGCCTGCCACGATTCCGTCTCCCAGCACCCGGTCCAGTTCCCCAAAGCCCGTGGATATACGGTCCTGCTCCTCTATGTCAATCTCTGACAGCAGGGATGGTCTGGCTGCCGGAACCGGGGACTTCTGGCTTCCCGAAGCCAGGCGCCCTAACCCGGCCTGACTGCCTGCCGGCTTTGACACCGGTTCCTCCACCATGGAATTCCAGGCCTTGCAGGCAGGACACTGCCCCATCCATTTGGATGATTCATATCCGCATTCCTTACAGAAAAATGCGGTGGTTCTCGCTTTTGCCATGTTAACCTCCTCATATTCATGGAATCAATATTTAAAAAACTGACAGAAAAAGGCTGGAATCGCTTCCAGCCTGTATGATACTTAAGTTTTATGCTCTCTTCACAGCCTTAACCTGAACCGATACCCCTTCTTCCAGCTCCACGCTTACGCTGAGCTTACCGCTCATGTTTGTTTTCATGCTGCCTACGGCAGCACCGTCAACGTAAACCTCGTAATCCGTATCGTTCTCTAGCTGTATGGTAATCTGTGCATCCCTGCTGCCTTCCACCGCGAATTCCACGTCCTCATCCGTAACCCTGAAATGCTCTGCAGCTGTTCCGGGTACAGATTCATAAACAAACATGTCATTGCGCTCCAGTTTGGTAATCTCGTTGTAGGTCTTGACCTTGTACATGTCTCCCTGATATTCGAAATCGGACTTCTTAGCCTTCTGTCCTAACTTGTAATTGCCAAAACTAATGGTGCCATCCTGCTCTATGCAGATTAACTCTTCAATGACCGGCATCTTCTTATCCTCCTGCTAATTGTGCTTAAGTATAACCTCTTCATAAAAATTATACAACAATTACCGAAAAATAACTAGTGAAAATATTCTTAATTTGTATAAACTGCTACAGATGCTGTTAAGCCTTGGGTGCCGGGGTCTCCTTCTTCTTACCGGAGGCGCGTCCGGCCCTGCTTTTGCTCCCCGCCGCCTTGCTCTTATCCTCAGAACCTTCCCCGGCTGAGGCTGTTTTGGCGGCTGATTTGTCGGCTGGTTTGGCGGCCGACTTTGGCCTGGCTGTCTTTGCTTTCACGCTGAAGGTAAGCTTTTCCCCGTCAAATCCCACTTCCACCAGGGATCCGGCTTTGATGCGGCCATCCAGCATCTCCTCAGCCATCCGGTCCTCCACCAGGTTCTGGATGGTGCGCCTCAGAGGCCTTGCCCCGTATTTATCGTCATACCCCTTATCAATCAGGTGCTCTCTGGCGCTGTCTGTTACCTCCAGCCCTATGCCCAGCTGTTCCTTGCAGCGTTTTCCGATGGTGCCCAGCATGATATCCGCGATTCCCTTTATATGCTCCCTTGTCAGCTGATGGAACACGATAATCTCGTCAATACGGTTTAGGAACTCAGGCTTAAAGAGGCGTTTCACCTCATCCATAACACGGTCCTTCATGAAATTATAATCTGCCTTGGCATCGCTTACCATGCCGAATCCCAGGCGTTTGGGTGAGATAATATTCTCCGCCCCTGCGTTGGAAGTCATGATGATAATGGTATTCTTGAAGTCAATCTTGCGTCCCTGGGCATCTGTGATATGACCGTCGTCCAAAACCTGCAGCAGAATGTTGAACACATCCGGATGGGCCTTTTCTATCTCGTCAAAAAGGATGACACAGTAGGGATTGCGGCGGACTTTTTCGCTGAGCTGACCGCCCTCGTCATATCCTACATATCCTGGCGGCGAGCCTATCATTTTGGACACGCTGTGCTTCTCCATATATTCGGACATATCCACGCGAATCAGGGCATTTTCCGTACCGAACATGGCCTCTGACAATGCCTTGGACAGCTCCGTCTTTCCCACGCCTGTGGGGCCCAGGAACAGGAAGGATCCAATGGGGCGTTTGGGATCCTTAAGACCTACCCTTCCTCTGCGGATAGCCTTGGAAATGGCTGTCACCGCCTCCTCCTGGCCCACCACCCTCTGGTGCAGGATACCTTCCAGGTTCCTCAGACGCTCTGATTCCTCCTCAGCCAGCTTTCTCACCGGAATCCTGGTCCAGCCGGACACCACGTCCGCAATTTCATTGTCGCTGACAATGAGCTTTCTGGTCTCCTTGTCCTTCTGCCACTTTTCCATGGTCTGGGCTATCTTTTCCCGTATCTTTTCCTGTTTCTTCTTTATCTCTCCGGCCTTCTCGTAGGCTTCCTTCTTAATGGCCTCCTCCTTGGCTTCCTCCAGACCATCAATCTCAGCCTCGTAATCCTTAATCTTAGCCGGCTTTGTGTAGTTCTGGAGACGTACCTTGGAAGCGGCCTCGTCAATGAGGTCAATGGCCTTATCCGGCAGGAACCTGTCGTTAATATAACGGCTGGACAGCTTCACGGCCGCCTCCAGGGCATGGTCCGTTATCTCTACTTTGTGATGCTCCTCATAACGGCTTCTGAGCCCCTTAAGTATGGCAACAGACTCATCCTCTGTAGGCTCATCCACGGTTACCGGCTGAAAACGGCGTTCCAGGGCAGAATCCTTTTCTATATACTTGCGGTACTCATTGATGGTAGTGGCTCCAATCAGCTGAATCTCGCCTCTGGCCAGGGACGGTTTTAATATATTGGATGCATCCAGAGCACCCTCTGCCCCGCCTGCCCCGATGATGGTGTGTATCTCGTCAATGAACAGCAGCACATCGCCGGATTCCACCACCTCGGAGATAACCTTTTTAATGCGCTCCTCGAACTCACCCCTGTATTTGGATCCTGCCACCATGCCGGACAGGTCCAGGGTCACTACCCGTTTGTCTGCTATGGTTTCAGGCACATTGCCGGATGCAATCATCTGGGCCAGGCCCTCCACCACGGCTGTCTTGCCCACACCGGGTTCGCCAATCAGACACGGGTTATTCTTAGTTCGGCGGCTCAGTATCTGTATCACGCGCTGAATCTCCTGCTCCCGTCCTATGACAGGGTCCAGTTTTCCCGCTGATGCCAGCTGGGTCAGGTTCCTGCTGTAACTGTCCAGGGTGGGTGTGGCATTGCCCCGCTTTCCGGCCCTGGCTCCCTGAAGGTCATCCTTGGCAGCAGGAGCGTCCTCACCCATGGCTGCCAACAGGTCGATGTAGAGCTTCTGTATATTGACCCCGATAGTGTTGAGAAGACGGCTGGCCACGCAGTCCCCTTCCCTCAGCATGGCAATCATGATATGCTCTGTCCCTATCTGGGCCGCCTTAAAACGGACAGCCTCCCTGTAGCTGTTCTCTATGACCCGGCGGGCCCTGGGGGTATAGGCCGTCCTGTCCGCGGTCTGTACCGTTGGATTGGGGGCAATGAGCTGGCTCACCAGTTCAATGACACGGTCTTCCTCCACTCCGTTTTCCTCCAGTACCTTGGCCGCCACTCCGGTCCCTTCCTGCAGCAGGCCGATGAGCAGATGCTCTGTACCCACGTAACCATGGTTCAGAGTCTCCGCCACGCCCACTGCCAGCCCAAGCGCTTCCTGGGCCTGCGGTGTATATCGTTCCATCATAATGTCATGTCCTCCTTGCAAGTGTGTTAAACCCGGCGCTGCCCATGGCAGAGCTAGATTATCTCAGGCAGGTTCTGCCTTATATAAGCTGCCCTAGCAGTGTCCAGCTCATCCTTATCCAGGGGCCGTTTGGCCCACAGATTTAAATTGGCTGGCTTAATTCCTATAATCAGACTGTAAAGGGAGCATTCCTCATTAAACTTCATCAGTCCATCCTCTTCCCCTGCCATGAGCTGGGAAATGAATATCCTGGCATCTTTCTCCGTTATCTTCCTGGCGTACTTTAAGACACCGTAGGACTTATATGCCTCATCCTCCCGCTCCAGACGCTGGGTGTTAAGGGTGGCGCTCCTGACCCGCATTTCCTGGTTGTTGAGCTGGGCCGCTGCCTTTGTAACCAATTCCACGATCTCCTTCTCGGACTGCCCCAGGGTTCGCTGGTTGGATACCTCATAAAGACTTCCATAGTTGTCGCTCCCCTCTCCGTACAGGCCGCGGATGGCAGTCCCGAACCGGCTCATATCCGCCACAATGCTCTGGAACTTCCGCACCTGGGATAAGGTGGGCAGGTGCAACACCGCACAGGCCCGCAGTCCTGTTCCCACATTGGTGGGGAAGGAGGTGAGATACCCGTACTTTTCATCAAAGGCATAGGAAAACCGTTTATTGACATAATCGTCCAGAACATCCGCCTTCTGCCACAGCTCATCCAGTTTAAGTCCGGGCGACAATATCTGCATGCGGATGTGATCATCCCCGCCCAGGACAATGCTGCCCGACTCATCGGCTGACAGCAGCAGTCCCGACGGCTCCTTCCTGCTGACGCAGGCCATGTTAAGGATTCTGCGCTCCCTGAGGGCCATCTTCTCCAGCTCCTGCATCTGGTCCAGCTGGCTGTAGCTTAAATCCCGGCCATCCTGGTCCTTAAGCCCCTTAAGTCCCTCCCTGAGGCGTTCCACCATCTCGCTGCACTGGGCGGCGGTCATCCTGGAGGGAAACACATATTCATCCCAGTTTCTGGCCAGACGGACGCGGCTGTATATCACATTGGAGTTTTTACTGTCTATTTCCTCAAACCATTTACTCATGGATTCCAGCCTCCTTTTTCAGTTCTTTAATCTGGTCCCGGTAACTGGCCGCCAGTTCATAATCCTCCTGGCGCACTGCCTCCTTTAGCTTGGAGTCTAACTCCTTGATCTGCTTTCTGGCCACAGCGGTCTGGGAATCCTGGGTACCGGCCTCCGCCAGACAGTCTGTGCTCTCTTTTGTTTCCTCCCCAGAGTTCCCGGCTGCCTCCGGGTGTTCCTTTTCAAATGTACTTCTGTATTTGGGATGCTTGCCCTTATGGCTCTCGCTTCCCTGAAGCTGCTTCATCTTATCTTTGATAAATAAATCAAATACGCCATAACAGTCAGCGCATCCGAACCGGCTGTTCTCCACAAAGTCCTCAAAGCTGGTACCGCAGGTGGGGCAGACTACGTTTCCCCTCACATCGGTCTCCTCCTCGTCGTCCTCCAGACCCAGCAGGCCGGAAAGAAGCTTCCCCAGGGGGAACTCCCCATCCAGGAGGGCAGAGTACTGGCCAAAGTCCATCTCCTTCGCACAGTGAGAGCAAAGGTTATGTTCCGTCTTTATGCCATTGATTATCTCAGTGTATTTGATCGTGGCTTCCCGGATTTTACATCTTTCACATAACATACGAATCCTCCATTAATATCCAAAACCATACCCGTACATTCTGCACAGCACGGTTCTGGCCTTTTTACAGAACATGTCTGAATATACGGCCGGACATCCGCCGCTCATGTTCCGGCAGTTTCTAACCTTCCCCGGTCTCCTGGCCGTCTTTTGTCCCCATACACCCGCGGGTGTATTTATCATAAATCTCATCCACCAGATGGTGGATTTCATCACGGCTTATATTCTTACAGATGCCCCAGGCCAGCACCACATCCAGGTCCCCCCGCATGTCGTCAATGGCCTGTATCTTATCCACGTCCAGGCTGACCACAGCGCCCCTGCGCCGGTCCAGCTTTACAAAACCTTCCTGGCGCAGCACAGAATATGCCTTATTAACTGTATGCATGTTGATGCCGATATAATCAGCCATTTGACGGACAGAGGGCAGAGTATCCCCCTCCCGTATCATGTCCGTGGCGATCCCCATGATAATCTGGTTGCGCAGCTGTATATAGATTGCTTCATCGCTGTTGAAATCAATCTTCAAGAACATAAAACCACCATCTTTCGTTTTGTGTAACAAGGAAAGTTATATTTGTTCTACAAGCAATATAACACTTGTTGATATTATCATAGCAAGGGAACATGATTTCGTCA
>USJW01000049.1 GCA_900555045.1 uncultured Clostridium sp.
GAATATTTTTCCTCCCCTCACTTAAAAATTTTATAAAAATACAAATTTGGCTCCATTTATCGTGGCGGGCAGTTTTGGTATAGTAGAGACATCAGAAAACAAGTCAAGTATAGGAGGGAAATGTTTTATGAGAAAATTCAAACAGATCACGGCACTCTCACTGGCTGCGATTATGGCGGCATCCTTAGCGGCCTGCGGCGGCTCCGGAAACAGCGGCTCCACCACAGCGGCGGAGACCAAGGCTGAGACGAAGGCGGATGCCCAGACCGAGGCGAAGGCGGAGGAGACCACCGAGGCCAAGGCAAGCGGCGAGAAGGTAAAGCTGACCTGCTCCGTGTGGGACAACGCGGCATCCCCGCAGTTTGAGGCGGTTGCCAAGGCATTTATGGAGAAGAATCCGGACGTGGAGATCGAGATGATCGACACCCAGTCCAGCGAGTACGGCCAGAAGCTGACGGTTATGCTGTCCAGCGGCGACGCTGACCCGGATGTGATTTTCGTGAAGGACACCGAGAGCCAGGTGACCATGAAGAAAAAGAATCAGCTGCTGAGCATGGACGAGTACATCAAGAAGGACAACTTGGACCTCTCCGGCTACGGCGACATCATTGATCAGTTAAAGATGGACGGCTCCCAGTACACACTGCCCTTCCGCAAGGACTGGTACGTGCTGTTCTACAACAAGGATCTGTTCGACAAGGCTGGCGTGGAGTACCCGAAGGACGACATGACCTGGGATGAGTACGAGGAGCTGGCCAAGAAGATGACGAGCGGCGAGGGAAGCGCGAAGGTTTACGGCTCCCACGACCACACCTGGATGGCGTTAGTTTCCAACTGGGCGGTGCAGGACGGCAAGCACACCCTGATGGACGAGGACTACACCTTCTTAAAGCCCTACTATGAGCAGGCTCTGCGCATGCAGGACGAGGGCGTGATTCAGTCCTACGCCAATTTAAAGACCGCAAACATCCACTATATCAGCGTATTTGAGCAGCAGCAGTGCGCGATGATCCCCATGGGCTCCTGGTTCATCGGAACTCTGATCGCCGACAAGAAGGACGGCAAGTTCGACTTCAACTGGGGCGTGACCAGAATTCCTCATCCCGAGGGCGTGGAGGCAGGAACCACCGTCGGCAGCGTGACCCCCGTGGCCATCAACGCCAAGACCGACCAGCCGGATCTGGCTTGGGAGTTCGTGAAATTCGCCACCAGCGAGGAGGGCGGAATGGTCCTGGCGGACAACGGTATCTTCCCGGCAGTTGAGTCCGAGGCCATCAGCGACAAGCTGTCCAAGATCGAAGGGTTCCCGGAGGACGGAGCCGTTGCCTTAAAGACCACCGGATTTGCGTTTGACCGTCCTATCGACGAGAAGATGGCGGCTGTCCGCAAGGTGATCGAGGAGGAGCATGATCTGATTATGATCGGCGAGGAGGATATCGACACCGGTATCGCCAACATGAATCAGCGTGCCGCGGAAGCTAGAGAAGAGTAATCCGTCCTCCGCCGGAAGCGGCGGGATTTGACGGCAGAGAGAGCGTTCAATGTATCAGAAGCAGGAGGCGTTGGACGCTCTTTTTATGCCCAAGGGCGGATGTTTTGTCTGATAGAAAGGGGATTTGCTCCATGAAGATGTCGAGTAAGAGCAAGCGGGCGATCCGGAACAACCTGATCGGTTATTCCTTTGTGATCCCGAACTTTGTGGGATATTTTGTGTTTATTTTCCTGCCGGTCTGCTTTTCCTTTGTGCTCAGCGTGATGAAGTGGGACGGCTCGGATATGCCCATGCAGTTTGTGGGGATGGCCAACTTCGCGAAGCTGCTGAAGGACAGCACCTTTATCATTTCACTGAAAAATACGGTCTGGTACGCGGTGTTCACTGTGCCGCTTACCCTGGTGGCCTCCCTTCTGATTGCGGTGCTTCTCAACTCCAAGATCAAGGGGATCGTGGCCTACCGGACGGCCTTCTTCTTCCCCTACGTGGCGTCCCTGGTGGCGGTCGGCGCGGTGTGGAACATGCTGTTCCAGCCGGAATTCGGCCCCATCAACCAGATTTTACAGGCCATCGGTGTGGCGAACCCGCCCAAGTGGTGCGCCTCCCAGCAGTGGGCCATGTGGGTGATCATCATTGTAAGTATCTGGAAATACATGGGCTATTACATGATCGTGTACCTGGCCGCACTTCAGGGAATCTCAAAGGACCTGTACGAGGCGGCGAGCATCGACGGCGCCACCGGCTTTAAGCAGCTGCGCTATATTACGATTCCCATGCTGACGCCCACCACCTTCTTCGTGGTGATCATGCTGACCATCCAGTGCTTCAAGGTCTTCGACCTGATCTACGTCATGACCCAGGGCGGACCGGGCCGTGCCACAAACGTGCTGGTGAACTTTATCTACAACGCTGCGTTTATCGACTTTAAGTTCGGCTACGCCAGCGCAGGCGCTCTGGTGCTGTTCGCGATCGTGCTGGTGATCACTCTGATCCAGCTGCGCGGCGAGAAGAAATTTACGGACTTTATGTAAGGAGGGGCTAAAATGAGTACAAGAACGTTAAAGAGCCGTGTGACAATCTACACCGTGCTGACCATTCTGGCCGCTCTGATGGTGATCCCGTTTTTCTGGATGCTGTTTGCCTCCTTCAAAAACAGCAACGAGGTGTTCTCCATCCCCATGCGGGTTCTGCCCGAGACCTGGCGCTACCAGAACTATCAGGAGATCTGGAAAAAGATTCCCCTGCTGACCTTCTTTAAGAACAGCATCAAGCTGACCGTGATCACCACCATCATCCAGGTGTTCACCAGCTGCTTTGCGGCCTACGGCTTCGCCAAGGTGAAGTTTAAGGGGCGCGACCTGCTGTTCGTGATCTACGTGACAACCATCTCCGTGCCCTGGCAGGTATACATGGTTCCCCAGTTCGCGCTGATGAGCAAGATGGGGCTGACCAATTCCCACCTGGGCCTGATCCTCATGCAGGCGTTCAACGCCTTCGGCGTGTTCCTGATGCGCCAGTTCATGATGGGGATCCCCACGGAGCTGTTGGAGGCGGCCCGGATCGACGGTCTGAACGAGTACGGGATTTTCGCCCGCATCGCGCTGCCGCTTGCGAAGCCCGGCATCGCCACGCTGATCATCTTCACATTTGTAAATATCTGGAACGACTTCATGGGCCCGATGATCTACTTAAACAGCACGGAGTTAAAGACCATCCAGTTAGGTATCCGGATGTTCATCTCCCAGTACGGCGCGGACTACGCGCTAATCATGGCGGCTTCGGTGTGCGCGCTGATCCCGGTTGTGATCATCTTCGTGGCCTGCCAGCGGTGGTTTATCGAGGGAATCACAGCGGGCGGCGTGAAGGGCTGATGGACGTGTTAGGAGGAGAGACTGCATGAGGACGAGAGAAGAGTTGGAGCAGGCGCCCCAGATGGGCAGAGAGCAGGCGAGGGAGTGCCTGCGGCGGACCGTGGGGCTTGTGGAGCAGTATGTGCCGGAGTTTACGGACTGCTTCCCGGCCTCCAACAGTGAGAACGGATATTATCCAAAATCGGATAACACGGAGTGGACCACCGGCTTTTGGACCGGAGAGATCTGGCTGGCCTACGAGGCGGAGGAGGACCCCGCAAAGCAGGCGCTTTTGCAGGCGGCCGGGGAGACGCAGGTGGGGAGCTTTTTGGACCGGATCATTCGGCGGGTGGATGTGGATCACCACGACATGGGCTTTTTGTACACGCCCTCCTGCGTGGCCGCGGACATGCTGACGGGCAATGAGACGGCCAGGCGGGCGGCGCTTCTGGCCGCGGACAATCTGATGGCGCGGTTTCACGAGAAGGGCCAGTTCTTCCAGGCCTGGGGCGCGCTGGGGGCGCGGGACAATTACCGTCTGATCATCGACTGCCTGTTAAATATGCCGCTACTGTTCTGGGCCAGCCGGGTGACCGGGCGAAGCGAGTACGCGGACCGGGCCAGGGCCCACATCAACACGGCCATGAACTACGTGATCCGGGACGATCACTCCACCTACCACACCTACTTCTTTGACCCGGAGACGGGCGCTCCGGTGCGGGGCGTCACCCACCAGGGGCACCGGGACGGGTCCGCCTGGTCCAGGGGCCAGGCCTGGGGGATCTATGGCAGCGCGCTGAGCTACCGGGAGGTGCGAAACCCCGAGTACATCGATATCTTCCGCAAGGTCACGGACTATTTCCTGACCCATCTGCCGTCGGATCTGATCCCGTACTGGGATTTTGACTTTGACGACGGCAGCAGCGAGCCGAGGGATTCCTCCTCGGCGGCCATCGCGGCCTGCGGGATGCTGGAGATGTGCAAATACTTGGAGGCGGATGAGGCGGCCTGGTACGAGGGCATGGCGAAGCGCCTCATGTGGGCCCTCGAGCGCTCCTGCGCGGTGAAGCCCGGGGATGCGTCGAACGGCCTGCTGCTCCACGGAACCTACGCCAGGGCGTCGGAGCACAACCCCTGCACCAACCGGGGCGTGGACGAGTGCAATACCTGGGGCGATTACTTCTACCTGGAGGCGCTGACCCGGCTGGCCGGCGACTGGGTGACTTATTGGTAAAAAATGGAATATGAATAGAGCGATGCGCGGACTGCGGCCGGGAGGATGGATCGGCGGCTGCGACGTGCGCGGGGACGGCCCGGAGGATGATGATACACCCTCCGGGCTGTCGCAGAATGTGGGCTTTGCCTCATGAATCAACAGTTTTTACAGGAAGGATGGACATGAAACCATGAAGTTTGAGATCAAGAATCCGGATTACCGCCTCAGCCCATACACGGGGATGACGAAGGAGCACTGGCTGGACGCCTGCGAGTTCCTTCTGGACGGTATTTTCTCCAACCTGGCCGGGGAGGAGGAGCTTCCCATGTGCCCGCGGGTGGAGTTTGAGGTCAGCTACCCCAACGAGAGCAGTTCTCCCACCAAGGCCTACGCCCAGCGCTTTGAGGCCCTGGCGCGCAGCTTCCTGATCGCTGCGCCGCTCCTCCACAACCGGCCGGACGCCGTGGTGCGGGGAATCCGGGTGGGGGACTACTACCGCAGGCGGATCCTGGAGGCGGTGACTCCCGGGAGCAAGGGGTATCTGCTGGGATTTGAGGAGCTGCTCTCCATCGCCCGCCCCGGGGAGACGACCTTCCAGCACACCTGCGAGTGCGCCTCCCTCGCCATCGGGTTGGACCAGTGCCGGGAGGTGATCTGGGATCAGCTGACCGGGGAGGAAAGAGACCGGCTGGCCGCCTACCTCCTGGACTTCGGGCGGGCGAAGACCGAGGCCCACAACTGGCGGCTGTTCAACATGCTGATCCTGGGCTTTCTGCACCGGGAGGGATACCCGGTGGACCGGGACCAGATCAGGGACCACGGGCGGGCGATTCTGTCCTACTACGCGGGGCAGGGCTGGTACCGGGACGGCCACCGGTTCGACTACTATTCCCCCTGGGCGTTTGAGGTGTACGGGCCGATCTGGAACGCATGGTACGGCTATGAGAACGAGCCGTACATCGCTGCAAAGATCGAGCAATACGCGAACGAGATGGCAGCTTCCTACCACTCCATGTTCGACCGGGAGGGGCATGTGACCCTGTGGGGCAGAAGCGCCCTGTACCGGAACGCCGCATCCTCGCCCTACGCGGCGCTGTTCCTGTTAAGGCATCCCCTGGCGTCCCCGGGGCTTTCCCGGTGGATCAACTCGGCGGCGCTTTTACAGTTTATCACCCGGGAGGACGTGTTCGTGAACGGGGTGCCGAGCCTCGGCTTTTACGGGCAGTTTCTGCCGGCCGTGCAGGGGTACAGCTGCGCGGAGAGTCCGTTTTGGATCGCCAACTCCTTTGTGTCGCTCTGCCTGCCGGACGACCACCCCTTCTGGACGGCCGCAGAGGAGCGGGGAGATTGGGACGGCCTAAAAGCAGATTCGTTCACGGAGACCGTGATGGACGGCCCGGGCATCGTGGCCGTGCACCAGGGGGGAGACGGCGCCGCCCAGTTCCGGACGGCCAAGGGGCTGTTTGCGCCTGGGGATGAGTACATCCGCTACTACGTGCGGCTGGCCTTCCACAGCCGGTATCCCTGGGAGGACTGGGATTACGAGGGCGCGGAGGCCATGCAGTACAGCTTAAAGTACGATGGCAGGGAGCGCGCGCTGGTCCCCAACATCATGATGTACAGCGGCGTGAGGCTTGGCGTGCTGTACCGGAAGGAATACTTTGACTTTGTGCACAACTTCCAGGGTGGGGCATCCCTGGATTTGGCGGATTTCCCGGTGGCGCAGGGGCTGGTGCGCGTGGACCGGATGCGGATCCCGGAGCGGCCCTTTGAGCTGACCCTGGGCGCCTACGGCTTCCCCACGGAGGAGGACGGCAGGGAGACAGAAATTTCCCGGCGCACGGCCGCATACCAGGTGAGCGTGGGGGAGACGGGCACGGGGGAGACGCGCACGGCCCGTGCGGTGATCTTTAAGAACGGCAGCCGGCAGCTGGCCTTTGTGGTGTACTCTGGCTGGGAGGAGCTTCAGGTGAAGACGCGAAGCGGCGTGAACCCGGCGGCGGGGAAAACCTATCTGGCCTACGGCTCGCTGCGCCGGGAGCGGTATTATGAATACCGGCCCTATGTGCTGGTCAGCGCGGTCCTCACAAAGGAGAGCGGGGAGGCGTGGACCGGGGAGGAGCTGTTCCCGGTGGCGGAAATCCGTTTTGAGGACCCGGAGGGCTTCGGGGGCTACGGCCCGGTTGTTCTGACGATGAAAGACGGAAGGAATATCACGGTGGATTACGAGGGGATCGAGGGACATCTGTGCATTTAGGGGAAAGGTGCTGCATATACTGATAGGGAATCCTGACGGCATTGTCCGCGGAGGAATAGAATGCAGTATCTGGAAGTCTATTTTGAAACTATGGAAGATATGGTAAATTTTGTGCGCAGAGCCAACGCCATCGACGCGGACGTGGACCTCCAATTCGGGCATATCCTGGTGGACGCGAAGTCCATCCAGGGCGTGCTGGCTATGGGCTGCGGCTGCCATGCGAGAGCGGTGATCCACGGGACGGACCCGAAGCTTTTGGAACAGCTGCGGGCGGATAAGCCCTGATGAACGGTTAAAAGAATGCCAAATACAAAGCCCGTCCGCTTGACATCTGAACATGGCATGATATAATAAGTAGTAATGAATACTACATGTTACAGAAGCATGTGCGAAAAAGTGGAAGTGTCCTTGCCAAGAGACAAGGATATTCCGGGTTTGGAGGAAGCCTATATGACCTACAAGATTATCGGGGACAGCTGCCTGGATTTGACAGAGGAGATGAAGCGGGATCCGCGGTTCCAGATGGTGCCGCTCACCCTTCAGGTGGGGAGCGCCCAGGTCGTGGACGATGAGACGTTCGATCAGAAAAAATTTCTGGAGCTGGTGAAGGCCTATCCGGAGTGCCCCAAGACGGCATGCCCCTCGCCTGAGACGTTCCGGGAAGCCTATGAGAACGCGGAGGCGGAGGGCGTGTTCGTGATCACGCTGTCCAGCCATTTGAGCGGTTCCTATAACTCGGCGGTATTGGGCAAGCGCCTGTTTGAGGAAGAGCAGGCGGAGGGGGCGCACGCGGGCAAGCGCGTGGAGGTGATCGACTCCGAGTCGGCTTCCTCCGGCGAGTTAAATATTGCGCTGTATATTCAGGGGCTCTGCGAGGCGGGGCTGGAGTTCGACGAGGTGGTGAAGCGGGTCTATGAGTTCCGCGAACACATGCACACCTACTTTGTTCTGGAGACACTGGACGCCCTCAGAAAGAACGGCCGGCTCTCCGGGCTTCAGGCGTTCTTCGCCACGGCCTTAAATATCAAGCCGGTGATGGGCGCGGACCACGGCGTGATTATCAAGCTGGACCAGGCCAGAGGCATCAACAAGGGACTGCAGCGGATGTGCGACATCGCGGTGCAGGAGGCCGGGGAGACCGCCGGCAAGGTGGCGGTGATCGCCCACTGCAACAACGCGGCCAGAGCGGAGTACGTGAAGGCGGAGCTCACAAAGCGCGCGCAGTTCCAGAAGATCGTGATCACGGAGACCGCCGGAGTGGCCACCGTGTACGCCAGCGACGGCG
Organism: uncultured Clostridium sp.; assembly: GCA_900555045.1. GTDB lineage: Bacteria > Bacillota > Clostridia > Lachnospirales > Lachnospiraceae > Enterocloster. Next base: position 8,101 of record USJW01000049.1, read on the forward strand.
GGATTGTGCTGGCGATTTGACGCCGGATTGAGCGGGAAAAATTGCAGAGAGACAAGGCAGATACAATTTGCTTTGTCTTTCTTTTTGTTTTGTAGTATACTGTTAGGACAGCGGCAGCCGGCCCATGGCGGCCGGTGGATCAAACTTTTACACAGGAGGTGGGCGGATGAAAAAGTTGCTGATACACAGCGCCCTGCCGTGCGCAGTGACCGTGGCGATTGTCTGCGCGATATTTTTTGCGACCAAGGGAATTCCGCTGTTTGGCGCTCCGAAGACGGAGACGATTTCGCGGGTGGAGGTCACGGATCTGCGGCTGGGCGGTGAGACGAGGACTTTCACAGACCCGGAGAAAATCGAGCTGGCCAGAAATCTGCTCAATTTTTTGAACTACAAGATAAACGGTGAGCCGGGGGGAGACCCGGTGGTCACGATCACATATTACGTGGACGGCGCGGACCCGGTGAGCGTGTCCGCCAACGAGACAACCGTGTGGTGGAACAAAAAAGCGAGGGCTGTGAAGGAACAGGAAATATTTTTGACGTTGACGGAAGGAATCTTCTTTTACGATTTAGTTTCAGGGCAGAGGTGAACAGGATGGGCAGAACGAGATTAGCCGCTGTGCTGGCGGTGCTTCTGGGAATCGCGCTGGCCGGTGTGGTCGGATTTACGGTGTGGCACGGAGTGGGACACTCGTATAAGGCGGTGGAGACGGCGGGGGGAGATGGCTCCGGGGACGGTGCGGGCGTTGGGAATGGTGTTGGCGTCGGAGATGAGGCGGGAGCCGGGAACGGGGCAGGTTCGGGAGATGGCGCCGCCGGGAACCCCGCGGAGGCGGCAAACGGCCAGGGCGCGGGCGCGCAGCAGACGGGCGGAGAGACAGAAAATGGCGCGTTTTCTGGCGAAATACAGGTGAACGGCGCGGCGGCGGGGCAGAATGCGGCGGGGCAGGATGCAGAAGGGCAGGCGGCGGAGAGGCAGGACGCGGCTGGAATGGGCGGCGGCGATTCGACCACCGGAGACCCACTCGCCGGAGCTTCCACCCCCGCCCAGGACAATACCGTCCACCTTCTGTTTGCTGGCGACGTGCTTCTGTCGGACCACGTATTAAACGCGTACAACAAGGCGGGGGATATCTCCGGTGTTCTGGACAGCGAGCTGCGCCGGGTGATCGGTGAGAGCGATATTTTCATGGTCAACCAGGAGTTTCCCTTTAGCAACCGGGGAACCGCTGCGCCGGATAAGCAGTTCACGTTCCGGCTGCCCACAGAGAAGGTGTCCATGTTCGGGGAGATGGGCATCGACATCGTGACGCTGGCCAACAACCACGCGCTGGACTTCGGAACGGACGCGTTGGTGGATACGCTGGACACCCTGGACGGCGCGGGGATCCCCCACGTGGGCGCGGGGCGAAATCTGGACGAGGCCAAGGAGCCGGTTCTGCTTGAGGTCAAGGGGAAAACCATCGGTTTTCTGGGCGCTTCCCGGGTGATCCCAGAGGGCTCCTGGAACGCGACCTCCACCCGGCCGGGGATGCTCACGACCTACGACCCGGCGGCGCTGGTGGCGGAGATTAAGAAGCTGCGGGAGCGCTGCGACTACCTGGTGGTCTACGTGCACTGGGGGATCGAGCGGGACGAGCGGCCCCAGGAGTACCAGCGCGCCCTGGGGCAGCAGTACATCGACGCGGGGGCGGATCTGGTGATCGGAAGCCATCCCCACGTGCTGCAGGGCCTGGAGTACTACAAGGGAAAGCCCATCGTCTACAGCCTGGGCAATTTCGTGTTCGGCAGCAGCATCCCCCAGACCGTCGTCCTTCAGGCGGACTGGGACGGGGAGACCACCAAGCTGCGCCTGGTGCCTGCGACCTCCGCGGCCGGATACACGCGGATGGTGACGGACGAGGCGAAAAAGCAGGAGTTTTACGACTACATGACCGGGATTTCCTACGGTGTGAGCGTGACCGGGGAGGGAGTCGGGCAATAAAAGACAGGCGGGACTGCCGGCCATAAAATGGGAATTCATTTTATGGCCGGGCAGTCCCGTTTCTTTTATAGGCGATGGAGCCAAGGCCTACGGCAAATCCGGATTCATCTCGTAATACCGGTGCATGATCTGACAGAGCTCCTCGATCTCTGCCTTCCGGTCGGAATTCTTGTCGTAGAGGATTGCCAGGTCATAAGTGATATCACAGTCCTCGATCCAGTAGAAGTTGTCGGGGTTTACGCCGGGGATCGGCTTGGCGTAGAGGCAGTTGTAGGTTCCCGTGTTTGCCACCTGGAACATGTAGGGCATGTTTTTGACGTCGATGATGCTGCTGGGCCTCACATTGTATTTTCGCAGCGCGTCCTCCGTGGCTTTCCGGATGCGCGGGGCGTTGCCAGGCAGGCAGAGGGGATCCCCGTTCAGGACGGAGATCGGCAGGTAAGGATATTTGCTGTTCTCCCTGCGGTGAGCCAGGGCGGCCTTGGGGCTTCCCTTCCGGAGGTAGATGCCGATGGGATCGCGCCGGACCACGAAGTAGCTTATGGAGCCTGCTGTGACGGGAAGCCTGGAGAACGCCAGGTCCACCGAATGGTTGAGGACGCCCATCTCGCGCTCTGCGAGGGGGAGCTCCGAGAAGGTGTAGTGCTCGGGGGAAAAATTGGGGATCGCGTTCTGCATGGCCTCGATGATGTATTTTCCCACCCGCATAGATATTCCAATATTTAATGGCCTGGTGCGCAGACCCAGCAAAAACGCGTCGTAGGTGCTGGTGACCTCCTTCGCCATCGCATAAAATTGTTCCCCCACATCGCTGAGCTCCAAGGGCTTTCCGGGGGTGCGGTGGAAGAGAGGTGCGTCCAGCTCCGCCTCCACGCGGGACAAGAGCTGGCTTAGGGCCGACTGGGTGATAAACAGGCGCTCCGCGGTCTTTGACATGCTCCTGGTCTGAACGATTTCCATAATGGCTTTCATATCTGAGATTTTCATAAATTGCCCCTAACCCATTAGTTTTGCTTAACACAGCCTTAGTATATGCGAATTAGACAAAAAAGGCAAGGGTAAATATAATAAAACTATAAAATTTTTCTACATAAGGAGGGGCTTATGAGTCAACTTACCATCTGTTTTATTATCTTTATCCTCACTATCATCGGTTACTGCAGCGGCCTTTACAGCCTGGCCTCGATTGCTTTGACCTCCATGATGTGCCTGACGCTCACAGGGTGTTTGGGAGCGAAGGAGGCGCTGGGGTATTTTGCAAACTCCAACGTTATCATGGTGGGCGGCATGTGCGTGGTGGCCGCCGGATTTAACCGGACAAAATTCTGTACAAACCTGGCAACCGGCATCGCGCAGATGTCCCGCGGGAGCGTCACGAAGATGATGGTCGGCTACGTGCTGATCGGCGTGCTGCTCAGCCAGTTTATCCAGAGCCCGGTCGTGGTGTTCGGAATTGTCTACCCGATGCTTTTGGCCACGTCGGAGAGCATGGGCTTAAAGGCGTCCAAGGTTCTGTTCCCGGTCGGCGTCGCGATTATCTGCACCTGCTGCATTCTGCCGCTCGGGGCCGGAGCCACGGTGGCGGCGGAGTTAAACGGATACCTGGAGAGCTACGGCTACACGCGGTTTATGGTGGGCTTCACGGATCCCATGAAGGGCCGTCTTCCCATGCTGATCCTCTCGATCATCTATTTCGGAATATTCGCCATCAAGTTTGCACCCGATGAGCCGGTGGTGAAGACCACAGAGATGGAGGTCAGGAAGGCGGCGAAGGGGAACCTGAGCAATTTTGCTGAGATCGCGGCCATCGTCATCTTTTTCGGCGACGCGCTGGCGCTGATGTTCGCGAAGAAGCTGGGGCTCGACAGCTGGGAGATCACGGTGATCGGCGCCCTGCTGATGATTCTGACCAACGTTTTGAAGCCGAAGGAGGCAGCGCAGTCCCTTCCGCTCAACATCCTGTTTTTGATTGTGGGCTCCAACGCCATCGCGGGCGCCCTCTCCAACACCGGAGCCGGGGAGTTTATCGGCAACAACGTGATCAAGCTTGTAAACGCAGTGGGCTACAGCAACTATCTGCTGGGACTGATCTTCTTCATTATTCCGTTCATCCTGACCCAGTTTATGTCCAACCGCGGAACCATGCTGATCTTCCATCCCATCGCCATCGCGACCTGCGCGTCCATGGGCGGCAACCCGGTGGGGCTGATGATTTTAATCCAGGCCGCATGCCTGAGCGCGTTTATGACGCCCATGTCCACTTCCGCGACCCCGTACATCATGGGGCTGGGCGGATACGACATCCCCAGCATGATCAAGCAGGGTATCGGCTTTGCCGCGGTGATCTGCGTGGTGTCGGTGGTGTGGACCATGACACTATTCCCAGTGCTTTGATTCTTGCCACGGGAGACAGAGACAGAACTTGAATAGACAGGAGGTTTTATAACTATGGATAAGGAGTTGGAGAGAGTCCGGGCGGAGGCCGTGGGCATTGAGCTGGACGAGGAGCTGGCGGCCCGCTTCCCGGTAAAGAGCAGACAGAAGTTAGAGATTCCGGGCGATGAGGCGGACATTACTGTATACCTGTATGAGCCGGAGAACCGGACAGGCGTGACGCCCCTCATCATCAACCTGCACGGCGGCGGCTTCGTGAAGAGCTACCGGGGCCGTGACATCATTCTCTCGCAGAACTTTGCGTGGCACACGGGCTGCCTGGTGGCGGACGTGGACTACAAGACGGCGCCGGAGAAAAAATATCCGTACGCCCAGATGGAGGGGTACCGGGTTGTGGAGTATTTTTACCAGCACGCGGAGCAGTACCGGATCGATCCGCAGCGGATCATCCTGTCCGGCCAGAGCGCCGGCGCCAACCTGATCATAGGGATCGCGATGCGCTTCCTGCGCAGGGAGGAGCACCCGGTTTGCCAGCTGATCATGGCCTATCCGCCCCTCGACCTGTACAAGGACCCGATGGAGAAACCCTTCACGGAATCTGAGGAGGAGAAGCGGATGGCGATCAACGGCCGCCTCTACAATGACTGGTACATCGACGAGGAGCTGCGTCGGGAGAGCTACGCCTCCCCGGTGTACGCCTCGGAGGAGGAGCTTAGAGGGCTGCCGCCGGTGCTGCTTCTGACGGGAGGGCTGGACTCCCTCGGCGAGGAGGCGGAGCGCTTCACCTACCAGCTGATCCGGGCGGGCGTGCCGGTGACCGCCAAGCGGTTTTTGACCGCCAAGCACGGCTTCCTGGCCAGGAGAAATTCAGAGTTTGCCGAGGCGGAGAAGATGATCTTCGATGTGATAAAGCAGATTAAGGACGGGGAGGAGCTTGTAAACCCGTAAAGGCGGTGAAAGCCAAAGAGAAAGCCAGGGAAACATTGGACAAATCCCGTCCGGTGTTCCCCTGGCTTTAATGGGCTAACCGCTACTCCGACTTCTCAGCCGGATTGTAGCGCAGCGCCAGGAACTGATCATAATTCTTCTGGTACAGCTTGTCTAAGTCATTGGAGTACCCGGCAATGGCCTTGCCGCAGTACTGGGAGAGCGTCTGGACCAGCTCGTCGGCCGCCTGCTCGTTTTTCACCGTGATCTCAAACTGCTTGTGGCCGATGAAATCCATCACGACCCCGTAGGTTTTCCCAGTGGGAATCCCGTTTCTGCGGTGGGTGGTCACCCGCTTGTACATCCAGACCACGTGGTCCGGAATGTCCATGTAGAAGCGCGAGCCGCCGGCTAAGAGGAACAGGTAGTTCCGGTCTACCTGGACGCTGTGCACCTCCTGGGTGTTGGCCAGGAATTCGCGTACCTTCTCCTCGGAGGCGCCCTCGTTGGACTTTAAGAAGCGCTTGATGGCCTTCTCGTAGGAGGTCAGACTGACAAGCAGGATGTACAGTCCGAGCCCGCCGATCACGGCGCCGATTGCCAGGATCGCCCACATGGTGGTGGTGTCCATCCCGGCCACATCGCCGTTTGTCAGGCGGTAGGGGAGTACGGTTTCCTTCGACTCGTCGTCCAGCTCATCCCAGTCAAAGAATTCGTGGTAGTATTTGAGGTGTTTCTCAGGCAGCTTCTCGATGGTGCCCGTCACCTCGAACTGGTAGGGCTCCAGGGCGCTGATATCGATCTTGCCGTCCAGGTAGTCGAAGGACGCGTCCATCAGCGCCTCCGCCTTCTTTAAGTCCTTGCTGTGCATCTTAAGCGCAATATAGTGGTAATCCCCGGCATCGATCACGTATTCTCTCGACTTGACCGTTTTCGTCTTGGAAGAGACGGTCTCCGAGTAAGAGCCGTAGATGCCGTAGACCATGGTGCGCACGTACGCTCCGTCGATGTCCTCCTCGTAATTCAGATCGTCCAGAGTCGACGGCGCAGTGAACGTCCGGACGAACAGCGATCTGCCGGAGTTGCCGACCATGAACAGGCCCAGTCCCAAAAGCAGCACGATCAGAATTGCAGATGATTTTAATCCCTTGTACTTTGACATATTGATCCCCCTAGTCATTTATAGTAGCCCGGAAGCGCGTCCAAACTCCCCGCCCTCCGATGACTCTCAATCACCAAAAAAATCCAAAATTCACACTCTAAGGTCATTTAACCACATAACCCAATAAAAGTCAATTTGGTATTTACAAAAATTTAACAATCTTTTTTCGGGGACTTATTTGGTTGTAAGTTGCCTGAAAAATTCGCATATGAAGAAACATTTATATGTCAGCCCTTTTGTGCATATGTGATAATAAATATGTAGAAAAATAAGGCTATATGTGCATTGTAATTTTTACTATATGAAAATATAATGAAAATGCCGACGAAAAGAGTCGATTAGAAGTATGAAAATTTTCACAAAATTCCAAGTGAAAATTGAAGTTTCCGGAGAGCAGCGGGGGCCGTCCGGAAAACAGGACAGACTTAATTTCGGAGCGGAATGTTTACGAATAACAGGAGAAAGGGAAGGGCCATGATGATCCTGATCAAGGGAGAAAACACCTCAGGATACTAAAACATGGCCGCAGCGGGGGAAGGTGTATGGAAGAAATTTTAATATGGGAAGAGATTACAGAGCTGAGGGAGCTCACGAGCCTGTCCGTGTTTGTGCGCCTGATGCTCTCCATGCTGCTGGGGGGCGTGCTGGGGGTGGAGCGGGAGCAGAAGCGCAGGCCCGCGGGATTTCGGACCTATGTGATCGTGTGTCTGGGTTCCACGCTGGTGATGATGACCAACGTGTACGCCCATCTCCATCTGGGCGCGCCGGACCCGACAAGAATCGCGGCCCAGGTGGTCAGCGGAATCGGCTTTTTGGGGGCGGGCACGATCCTGGTCACGAAGAACAATCAGGTGAGGGGGCTGACCACGGCCGCGGGCCTGTGGGCGGCTGCCGCGCTGGGGCTGGCGGTGGGCTGCGGGTTCTACAGCGGCGCGATCATGAGCTTTCTGGCGATCCTGATCTCCATCAAGGTGCTCCACGCCGTGGACTCCATGATCTACCGGAAATCTCCGGTGGTGTCGCTGTACGCGGAGCTGGACAACATCAAGAGCGTCAGCCATCTGCTGAGCTATGCGCGGGAGCACGGGATGGCCCTGGGGGATCTGGAGATCACGAAACAGAAGCAGATGAACGGCGGCGGTGTCTGCATCCGCGGCACAATCCGCATGGAGCAGAAGAAGCCCCACGACATGATCGTCCAGGAGTTCGGACAGCTGCCGGGCGTCAGCTATGTGGAGGAATTGAGGTAGAAGAGAGGGAGCGGACGCCGCGGCCGGGGGACAGAAGGCCGGTTGTCACTGGCAAATTCTTCCCTGCCAGGTTTCTCTCTCCTTAAATCGCTTGAGCAGCGTGTTTAGCACCAGCCGCTTGTTTCCGCTCCACAGGGGCGCGATGAGTAAGGATTTGGGGCCGTCGCCGGTGAGGCGGTGGATCACCAGGTCCGGCGGGAGCAGCTCGGCGCAGTCGATCACGAGATCAATATATTCCTCCATGGAAAAGACCGGGAAGGGATGGTTCTGGAAGTAATCCGCCAGATCCGTCCCTTTTAAGATGTGTAACAGCTGGAGCTTGATCCCGTCGATGAGCCCGGCGCGGGAGAACTGGGCCATCCGCCGGACCGTCTCAAGGATCCGCCCGCGGTCCTCGCCGGGAAGCCCCAGGATGACGTGGACGATCACCGTGAGCCCGGCCGCCTTTAAGCGCCTGCACGTGTCCTCGAACACGGGGAATTCGTAGCCCCGGCGGATCAGTCTTGCCGTGTCCTCGTGGACAGTCTGAAGGCCCAGCTCCACCCACACCGGCTTCACGCGGCTGCACTCCTCAAGCAGCGACACCGTCTCCTCGGGAAGGCAGTCCGGGCGTGTGGCCACGGAGAGCGCGGCGATGTCCGGGTGGCTGATGGCGCGGGTGAACAGCTCCCGCAGCCTTTGAGGCGGGGCGTAGGTGTTGGTGTAGGACTGGAAATAGGCGATGTAGCAGGGGGCGGAAGCGTCGGAGTCGGAGATTTTTCGCTTTACCCGGCTCTTGGCCGCCTCGATCTGCTCCCACACGTCGGGGCATGCGGGGGCGGCGAAATCCCCGGAGCCCCCGGCGCTGCAGAAGATGCAGCCGCGCGTCCCCAGGGTCCCGTCCCGGTTGGGGCAGGTCATGCCGCCGTCCAGGGAGAGCTTGTAGATTTTCCTGCCGAACTGCCGCCGCAGCTCGAAGTCCAGCGAGTGGTAGGGTTTGCCGTTCCAGTCCATGAGAATCCTCCTCAAAAAAAGTTCCGGCGAAAGCCGGGTGCCCCCATTATAGCAGAAAACGGTCCGGGCTAAAATGGGTTTGTATTAAAATTTCATATATTTTGCGAGAATATTCTATTGTGGGAATATGGAGAAATGTGTTAAACTGATCACAATAAGGACAGAAATTCTGCCCGAGATTTTTCACACGGAAAAGGAGAGGCATAACATGAATGTGAAGGATACCATCCAGCTGATAAAGGGTGAGCAGGCGCGGAAACTTTTTGCGGCGCTGTACGGGGAAACGGCGGTGGACGAGCAGGTGAAGCGCTACCAGGACCTTCTCGCAGGGTTTGAGAGAACCTTCGGGGACCAGGCGGACGTGAGACTGTTCTCATCCCCGGGCCGCACCGAGATCAGCGGAAACCATACGGACCACAACCACGGCAAGGTGCTGGCCGGGAGCATCAATCTGGACTGCGTGGGCGTCGCCGTGCGCAACAGCTCCAGCCAGGTGCGGATCGTCAGCGAGACCTACAGCCAGGATTTCACCATCGACTTAAACCAGCTGGATCCCAGTCCCAAGATGGCCGGGACCGTGGATCTGGTGAAGGGACTGTTAAAGGGCTTTAAGGAGTCCGGCTACGCGGTGGGCGGATTTAACGCCTACATCACCAGCAACGTGATCAGCGCCGCGGGCGTCAGCTCCTCGGCCGCGTTCGAGATGCTTCTCTGCTCCATGTTAAACACCTTCTTCAACGAGGGGCGCATGGACACGGTGGCCTACGCCCACATCGGCAAGTACGCGGAGAACAATTACTGGAACAAGGCCTCCGGCCTGTTGGACCAGATGGCCTGCGCGGTGGGCGGCCTGATCACCATCGACTTTGTGGAGCCCCTTGCGCCCAAGGTGGAGAAGATCGACTTTGACTTCGGCGCCCATGACCACAGCCTGATCATCGTGCAGACGGGCAAGGGCCATGCGGATTTGAGCGAGGACTATTCCTCCGTTCCCAAGGAGATGAAGAAGGTGGCACAGTTCTTCGGCAAAGAGGTTTTGGCCCAGGTGGACGAGCAGGAGGTGTTAAAGAACATCCCGCAGATTCGGGAATTTGCCGGCGACCGCTCCGTGCTCCGCGCCCTGCACTTCTTTGAGGAGAACCGCCGGGTGGAGGCGGAGGTGGAAGCCCTCAAGGAGAACCGGTTCGACGACTTCCTGGCTAATATCACCGCTTCGGGCAACTCCTCCTGGAAGTGGCTGCAGAACTGCTACACCAACGCCGCCCCCCAGGAGCAGGGAATCACCGTGGCGCTGGCTGTGACGGAGCTGTTTATCGCTGAGAAGAAGCGCGGCGCCTGCAGGGTGCACGGCGGCGGCTTCGCGGGCGTGATCATGGCGATGCTCCCCAACGACCTGGTGGACGAGTACATCGCCTGCATCGAGGGGGCTACCGGCAAGGACAGCGCCTACCGCATGAGCATCCGCCCCTACGGAGCGATCTGTGTGAACGATTTACTGTAACTGTCAAATAAAGCCGCAGGGCGGCCGGTGGAGAGACCACCGGAGCTCTGTGGCTTTTTGTCGTGCAATCATTATTGAGGAGGTTTTTTCTATGCCAATCGGCGTTCTTATCAACACTGCCGCCATTTTTCTCGGCGGCCTGACCGGAGCTCTTGTGGGAGGGCGCATCCCGCAGCGGATCAACCAGGCGCTCACCGGCGTGTTCGGGCTTTCCGCCATCACCATGGGCGTGTACCTGATCATCCAGCTGTCCTCCCTGTCCGCCGTGGTTATGGCGATCATCCTGGGGACCCTCATCGGGGAGTGTCTCAATATCGAGCACGGGCTCAGCAGAGGGCTGTCCGGGCTGGCCTCCCGCCTGCCGGGCGCCAGGCTCTCGGAGGAGCAGCTGGACAACATTATCAGCATGATCATCCTGTTCTGTTTCAGCGGAACCGGCCTGTTCGGCGCCATCAACTCCGGACTCTCCGGCGACCACTCCATCCTGATCTCCAAGGCGATCATGGACTTTTTCACCGCGATCATCTTCGGGGCCACCAGCGGTTACCTGGTGGGGGCCATCGCCGTTCCCCAGATGTGCATCGGCACGGTGCTGTTCTTTCTCGGAAGCCTTCTCATGCCGCTTCTCAACCAGCAGATGGTGGCCGATTTCAAGGCCGTGGGCGGGATTATCACCCTTGCCGTTGGCTTAAAGATCGCGAAGATCCGGCATTTTCACGTGATCAACATGGTGCCGGCGCTGGTGCTGGTCTTTTTGATCTCGCGGATGTGGCTTTCGCTTCCTATCTGACGGGAGGGGCAGAGAGGCCTGATGACCGGTCCGGGCTGCCGGCACACCGCTACTTTCTCCAGAATTTTCTTGCAAAAGCTTTTGGGGCACTTTATACTGAAGGGGACTACTGCCGCGGCGGCGAGAATGGGAAGCGCGCTTGCGGAAGTTTTGTACGACGAGCAGGAGGAACAGATATGCCAAGAGAACGGTTGCGCGGGCTGATTATGTGGCTGGCCGCGCTGATGATTGCGTTTACCGGGGCGGGCACAGCCCTGGCCGATGACGCGTTACCCCACCGGGTCCTGACGGTTGCCTTCCCGGACAGTCCCGGGATCAGCGAGAGCTATGAGGACGGCACCTACGGCGGCAGTGTTTACGACTGGCTTCACGAGATTGCAAAGTACACCGGCTGGGAGTACGAATTTGTCACCGGGGATGCCACTGAGCTGCTGAGTGAGATGGGCGACGGCAAGTACGACCTCATGGGGGGCATGTTTCACCTGGACGGATTCGATGAAATTTACAATTATCCCAAGTACCCCATCGGCTCCAACTACTCCCTTCTTATGTATAAGCGGGACGACGAGAGCATCAAGAGCTTTGATTACACCACATTAGAGGGAAAGAAAATCGGCGTATTTAAGAACGCGGTCAGCAAGATCGACCGGCTGAAAAAGTATCTGAGCTTTAACCACGTCCAGTGTCAGCTGGTCTATTACGATACCGTTGAGGCATATGAAACATGCCTGGACAGCGGGGAGGTGGACCTGCTTTACGGCAGCGACGTCTTCATGAACGAAAACTATAATGTGGCGGCTAAGATTGAGGCGGACCCCTACTACATCGTCACGGCCCACGACGAGCCGGAGCTGTGCAGGCAGCTGACCGAGGCTATGAGCATGATTTACTCGGCCAATCCCGATTTCGCTGTGGAGCTCTATGAGAAATATTTTCCGTCGCAGTATATCAATACCATCAGCTTTGATCCGGCGGAGCAGGAGTTTATCCGGCAGGCCGGTCCGATCCGGGTGGCGGTGGTCCGGCAGATGTATCCTATGTTCTACGAGAAGGAGGGGGTGCCCGCGGGGATTGTCCCGGACTGTCTGGCGTTAATCAGCCAGCGGACGGGGCTTGCCTTTGAGTATGTGTACGCGAATTCCTACGGGGAGATGGAGCAGCTGCTGAAGCTTGGAAAGGCGGACATGATCGGCTGCTACCTGGGCACGGAGCGGGACGCGGATGCAGCCGGGCTGGCGTGCACGGCGCCCCTGACCTCCCTGGACTCTGTGCTGATACGAAACAAACATGTGGACATCACGAAGCCGGGGCTTGTGATGGCGCTGCCGGAGGGGAAGACCGTGCCAACCATCGAGGAAAACGGGGAGGTGCGGTATTACAAAAAGTACGAGGACTGCCTAAAGGCGATCAACAGCGGGGAGGTGGATTACACCTACATGCCCGCCGCGGCCCTGGAGTTTCTGTACGCAAGGGATTACTACGCGAACGTGACGATTCTGGCGGATACGGCCAGAAAGGAGCGGCTGTCCTTGGCTGTCCAAAGGCCGGTGAACGTGCCGCTGTACTCCGTGATGAGCAAGGCCATCGGCAATCTGGCGGAAGCGGAAGTAAACGATATTTTTTCCAGAAATATCCTGCCGACTCCCGCCGTGGCGGTCACATTCCGCTCGCTTTTATACACCAACCCGGTGCTGGTGATCACCGTGTCCATCACCTTCGTGGTGTTGGCCGCTGTGGTGATTGTGCTGCTAAACCACTTTAAGATGAAGACCCGGATCATGCGCGTCAAGCTGGAAAAGGCGGAGGAGAATAACCGCGCCAAGTCCGACTTTCTCTCCCGCATGTCCCATGAAATCCGCACGCCCATGAATGCCATCATCGGCCTGACGAACCTGGCGCTGATGACGGGGGAGGCCACGCCGGTGATCCGGGAGGATTTGAATAAGATTGACAACTCCGCCCGGTTCCTGCTGTCCCTGCTCAACGACGTGCTGGATATGTCCAAGATCGACCGGCAGAAGATGAAGCTGGTGACGGCGCCGTTCTGCATGGGGGACGTGGTCGGGCAGCTGAGGGATATTTTTGAGCTCCAGGCCGAGCAGAAACAGATTCATTTACTGTTCGACTGTGAGGCAGAGCGCTCGCTCTACGTGGGGGACAGCCTGCGCTTAAACCAGATTCTGACGAATCTGCTCTCCAACGCCCACAAGTTCACGGACCCGGACGGGACCATCGTGCTGACAATCAGGGAGCAGGAGCGCGTGGGCGAATTGGCCACCCTCTATTTCTCTGTGCGGGACAACGGGAGCGGGATCAGCGAGGAGGACCAGAAGCGCATCTTTCAGTCCTTTGAGCAGGCCATGGACCGTAAGCCCAACGCCGCCGGAACCGGGCTGGGCCTGTCCATCAGCAAGAGCCTGGTGGAGCTTATGGGTGGTGAGCTGGAGGTGAACAGCAGGCCCGGGGAGGGCTCCGAGTTCCACTTTACCATCCAGCTGCCTGTATTTTCCGGAACGCTTGAGCAGGAGGAATCCGTGGCGGGCGATGGGGCCCCCGCGCTTGCCGGGCTTCGGGTGCTTTTGGCGGAGGACAACGACATCAACGCGGAGATCGCCGCCGAGCTTTTAAAAATGCAGCAGGTGGAGGTGGACCGCGCGGCGGACGGCGGGCAGGCGGTTTTGATGTTCGCCTCGCAGCCGGAGTGGCACTATGACCTGATCCTGATGGACGTCAACATGCCGGTCATGGACGGCCTCGAGGCCACCAGACAGATCCGCGCCATGGACCGCGCGGACGCCGCCGGGATTCCGATCATTGCCATGACCGCCAACACCTTCCAGGAGGACCGGGATCGGACGAAGAGCGCGGGAATGACCGGATTTTTGCCCAAGCCATTTGACGCGGGGCAGTTGTATGAGGTGATTAGGGGGAGGGACGGGAAAAGGCAGGAAACAGACGGCTGATTGATGTCTGCATGATGGTCGTGATAGAAGAATATACTCTGCGGACCTGCTCCGGCAAAGAAACGTAAGAGAGCGGCAGGACTGAAAACGCGCAATTTTGGCGGATTCAGCCCTGCTTTTCTGTTGGGGAGTTCGAAGCTGCCCTTCTCAAAGATCGTTCCGTTCTTCCAATCCTCTTTGAAAAATTATATTTGTCGCCCTCAGCCGTTGTAGTTGAATGTGCAGAATGGCTGTGTTAAAATGCAATAGAAGGAAATACTGTATGTAGGTACGCGAATCGAAGGGATTGGTAGAGGTAAAATAGTATGATATTGCGTGAACTTAGAATATCCAACTTTAAAATGTTTGAAGATATGGAACTAATATTTGAACCGGGATTCAACTTGATTCTGGGGGATAACGGCGTTGGAAAAACAACGATTTTGGAAGCCGCTGCGGTTGCTTTGTCTGGTTTTTTTATTGGAATGGAGGACGTTTCGGCGCGGAACATTTATAAAGATGATGTCCGCTATCAGATTATTAAGGATAGCAATGGAACGCCGAATAAATCTTATAGTGGTCCCACGGAAATCAGCTGTGAATTAGAGTATAATGGAAATAGATATCCCTGGACCAGGGCAAAAAAGGATGCAACCGGGGGAAGTAAGACAACAATCACACCCAGAGAAATACTTGGGATTTCACAGAAACTGATCAATGATGTCAATGCAAAAATGTGGCCTCTGATCAGCTATCAAAGCGCTTCCAGGCATTGGGTTTCTGCGAGAAGCGACGCAAATGAGAAAAAGAGAAAACAATTGCATGACAGGCGGTGTGGTTATTTAGGCTGCCTGGATAAGGCCATCAATTTGCAGTTTATCTATGATTGGTGTAAACAAATGGAATGGAGCAGTGTAAAGAACCAATGTATTCCTGAAAACTATAAAATATTCGGTAATATTATATCAAAATTCATGAGCATTATGAATGACGGTACGGTCAGTGAGGTATTCTTTCATCCGAATGTTGAAAAGCTGCTTTATGTTGAGAATGGAAAATTTAAGGAGATTGAAGATCTGAGCGCCGGATATCAATCGGTACTCAATCTCGTGATTGATCTGGCATACCGCATGGCAATTTTGAATCCCGATGCGGGAGAGGATATTCAGAAAGCAGAGGGTGTGGTTTTGGTTGATGAAATTGACTCTAATCTTCATCCAAAATGGCAGTGGAGGATTGTTGAGGCATTGACAGAGACTTTTCCGAATATCCAGTTTATAGCGGCAACCCATTCCCCAATTATTGTTTCCTCGTGCAAAAATGCCAATATTATTAATGTCGAGGCAGAGCAGACGGTAAACTATATTGAGAGCGGCTATGCCTTCTCTGTGAATGAGATCTTAAGAGATATGCTGGGATATCACATGCGCCCTGAAAAGGTTGAAAGACTGATAGATTTGTTCGGGGAGTGTATGGATCAGGATAAATATGCAGAAGCGGAAGCGGTTTTGGCGCAGCTTGTTGAAATTCTTGGCGATGATCATCCGGAAGCGATCGCTCTGATGTCAGAATTTCGTATGGAGGCCGGAAAATAGGGATGATACACATACAAAAGCAACGGACTCCGGCCGCAGTAAAGCAAGGAGCTGAAACGATTATGAGCGCTCCGGAAAACCGCTATAAAGAGATAAAGCTGCCAGGGGATGTGAAGAAGCTTCGCAGTCTGTTTGATCAAATGCCAAAGGCCGCTATATCGGAGGCATTATGCCATGAGCAGCACGGCTTGTGCGCGTATTGTATGAGGCGAATTCATGCTAAGGGGCATGCTTCCATGCGGATAGAGCACTATAAAGCATTATCACAAAACAAGGAACTTGCATTGGATTACCAGAATTATTTAGGCGTCTGCGATGGCGGAGAAAAGGAAAAAACAGTTAAGCCACATGTTTTATGCTGCGATGCTGCGAGAAGTGAAAAGGAACTTACCATCAATCCATGGAATAAAAGGCAGATGGAGGCGATTGCCTACAAACGCAATGGACAGATTTTTGTCAGGAATGATGTGGGATTGGATTGCAAGTTAGTGGATAAAATGCAAAATGATATTGACAAGGTCCTTGTTTTGAACGGGAAAAGGGATGATGAGGGCAACTTCAAATATGATACCTCGACACGGCTGGTAGCAAACCGTCGGAGTACATATGACAGCGTTACAAGACAATTTGAACGATGGAGTAAAAAAGGCTGCCTGACATCGGATTATTTGAGGGAGCAAATTGAGCTTTTAGAAAGTCAGCTGAGAGAAGTTGACGATGCGATGGAATTCATAGGCGTTCGGCTGTATTTTTATAAAGAAAAGTATAGAAAACTGAAACGCCAGGGTAAATAGAGTCATCTTTTAAAGCCGCTCACTCCGCGGACCGATCCGCAGGAGAAAGCATGAAAGAAACAGGGCTGAAAACGCGCCGTTACGGCGGTTTTTGCCCTGTTTCTTGGTGTAATAATGGGCCGCTGTGTGGGTTTGCCCCTACTTCACCGCCGCCTCCGAGAACTGCGTGGTCACCAGGTTCTCATAAGGCACCCGCTGCGGCAATTCCCCGGCCTCCTCAAGAATATTCTGGAGCAGCTCAAAGCTGTCCTTCTCAAAGATCGTGTCGTCCTTCCAGGTGTCCTGGGATTTGTAGCGCTCCACGATGGCAGTGATTTTGTCCAGGGGTGTCTCCTTGAACTGGGGCTGGATCGTCTTTGCGATCTCCTCGGCGGAGTGGGAGTTCACGTAGTCCATGCCCTTCTGGATGGCGTTGGTGAACTTCTGGATGATCTCCGGGTTCTTCTCCATATAACTCTTCTTCGCACAGTAGGCGGTGTAGGGTACATAGCCGGACTCCGTGCCCAGGGAGGCCACCACGCTGCCGCTGCCGTCCATCTCCAGGCCGGTGGCGAAGGGCTCGAACTCCACCGTGTAGTCCGCGTCGTCGCTGGTGAAGGCGGCCGCGGTGAGGCCGAAGTTTATGCTTTGGTCGATGGTCAGATCCGTCTTGGGATCCAGGCCGTTTTTCTTTAGAATATACTCGAAGACCATCTCGGGCATCCCGCCCGCTCTGCCGCCGAGCACCTTTTTGCCCTTCAGGCTGCTCCAATCGAAGTTCGTCTCCGGCTGGCGGCCCACCAGGAAGTTGCCGGCGCGCTGGGTCAGCTGCGCGAAGTTGACCGCGTAGTCCTGGTTTCCGTTGGCGTAAGTATAGATGCTGGCCTCGGACCCCATGAAGCCGATGTCCGCGTCGCCGGAAATCATGGCGGTCATGACTTTGTCCGCACCGGCGCCGTTTACCAGCGTCAGATCGATGCCCTCCTCCTCAAAATATCCCAGCTCGATGGCCGCATACTGGGGCGCGTAGAATATGGAGTGGGCAACCTCGTTCAGTGTCACAGGCGTAAGTCCGCCGGACTCCGCCTTCTTTCCGCAGCCGCTTAAGCTGAGGGCGGCCAGGGAACCCGCGAGTAATACAGTGAGCAATCGTTTCATCGTTGTCTCCTTAAATGTTAGTCTCGTATTACCATTGTATTGTGGGAGAGGTTGGACTGTGACCGCGGCGGCAAAAAAATGAGGTTGTGCCCTGGGAAGGTTTTTGGTAAAATAGACAGGTGAAATACCAATGAACAGGGGAGAAACTGCAAATGACAAACTATGAGATAATTGTGCTGGATTTGGACGGCACGCTGACCAACCGGGACAAGGTGATCACGCCCCGGACCAAGGATGCGCTGATGCGCGCCCAGGAGCAGGGGAAAATCGTGGTCCTGGCCTCCGGGCGGCCCACTGCCGGGGTGGAGCCCCTGGCGCGGGAGCTGGAGCTGTCCCGATTCGGAAGCTATATCCTTTCCTACAACGGGGGCATGATCACCAACTGCAAGACCGGGGAGGTGGTGTTCGCCGCGGAGATTCCCGTGGAGGCCAACGAGAAGATTATCGGACTGTCCGAGGAATACCGGGTGGACATTCTGACCTACGAGGGCGATGAGATCATCACCAACAACGCAGAGTGTCCCTACGCCATAAAGGAGTCACAGATCAACCATCTGCCGCTGCGCCAGGTGGAGGACTTAAAGGCGTATGTGCGCTTCCAGGTTCCCAAATTCCTGATGCTGGACGACGGGGATTACCTGGTGACCGTGGAGCCGCGGGTGAAGGCCGCCATGGGCAAGAATTTCAGCGTCTACCGCTCGGAGCCCTATTTCCTGGAAATTATGCCGAAGGGCATCGACAAGGCCCAGTCCTTAGAGCGCCTGCTGGGCGTGCTGGGCATGAAGCGGGAGCAGATGATTGCCTGCGGCGACGGCTACAACGACCTGACCATGGTCAAGTACGCGGGCCTGGGCGTGGCCATGGAGAACGCCGTGCTGCCGCTGCGAAACGCTGCGGACTACGTGACGCTGTCCAACAACGACGACGGCGTGGCCCACGTGGTGGAGAAGTTCATGCTTTCTTAAATCATTCTAAAAATTCGTGGGAAGGCTAGACTTTCAGACTTTAATATGCTAAAATGGAGAAAGTTTGAATGATAACCAAGGAGAGGGTACCAGAGCATGAACAAAAAGATTAAAACCGAAGCGGTAGATCATTTATTTGATGCCATTCTGACGCTCAAAAGTCCGGAGGAATGCTATAAATTTTTTGAGGACGTCTGTACCATCAACGAGCTGCTGTCCTTATCCCAGCGCTACGAGGTGGCCAAGATGCTGCGGGAGGGAAAAACCTACCTGGAGATCGCGGAGAAGACCGGTGCTTCCACCGCCACCATCAGCCGCGTGAACCGTTCCTTAAATTATGGGAGTGACGGGTACGACATGGTGTTCGCCCGCCTGGCACCGCCGGATGGCCCCGATCAAAAGTGACAGGGCAGGGACCGCTGAAGCGGCAGATTGCGTGAAACTGAAAATAGAGAATGTACCTGGACAGCCTGTCCGGCATAAGAGATGATGCCGGAGGGGCTGTTTTTTTGATGTGTTTTGGATTGGGAGAATGGGGGTGGAGGGAAGTAGCCTGGTGTGGCGGGAAATTACAGAATATGGCGTTTCCTCCCGCCTTTTGCGTGTTGGCAAACAGACACACAGATATAAAGATTATATAAATATGACGTTAAAATATTGCTAAAATATCACCAATAAATATGATATAAACATAAAAATTTTGTGCATAATATATGAAAAAGTTAAAAATTTACTAGCATTCATAAAAAATTACGATAGGCCGGTGGGGGATCTTCCTTTATAATATCTTTATACCTGTTAAGGCAGAAAGAGCTCGCTGCGGTCAGGTATCCAAATGCCAACAACCAGAGAAGGGGGAGTTTTATGTCATCCTTGTTTCGAACAATTGACAAAATCAAACCGATTTATGACAAGACTTATGAGTTTGTTATGTTTCTGTGCAAAATGCTGCTGACAGTGGATATCTTGATTACCTG
Organism: uncultured Clostridium sp.; assembly: GCA_900555045.1. Taxonomy (GTDB): domain Bacteria; phylum Bacillota; class Clostridia; order Lachnospirales; family Lachnospiraceae; genus Enterocloster. Next base: position 27,511 of record USJW01000049.1, read on the forward strand.
CATGGCGGTGGTGGGACGGTATGTCTCATTTATCCCGGATCCGGCCTGGAGTGAGGAAGTGGTGCTGACCTGCATGGCCTACATGGCGGTGCTCTCAGCCGCCCTGGCGATCCGCAGAAACGCCCATATCCGCATGACTGCGCTTGACATGTACCTTCCAAAGCGTGTGGTGCTTGCCCTGGATATCCTCTCCGACGTGGCGGTTCTGGCTCTGGCGGTGATCATGATCACCGTGGGTTGGAAATATGCCACGGGCATCGGTTCCAAGGGAAGCTATGTGAGTATTCCGTGGCTGTCACGGTTCTGGATGTATTTTCCGGTGCCCCTGGCGGGAGTGGCCATGGTCATTTTTGAGTCGGAGGCGCTGTACAATCATCTGAAAACGATCTGCATCGGAGAGGAGGAGAACGCATGAGCACAGGAAGCGCAGCGATTTTGATTTTGCTGGCCAGTTTTTTTGTCATGATATTACTGAGGTTTCCCATCGCCTACGCGGTGGCTCTGTCCTCGATGTTCTGCCTGCTGTACCAGGGCCTTCCCCTGGCCACCATCTGCCAGCAGATGGTGAAGGGCATCAGCTCCTTCAGCCTGATGGCGGTGCCGTTCTTCATCGTGATGGGCTGCCTGATGGGCTCCGGAGGCATCTCCGAGAAGCTGATCGCGCTGGCCAACGCCTGCGTGGGATGGATGCGCGGCGGTATGGCCATGGTGAACATTGTGGCCTCCTACTTTTTCGGTGGAATTTCTGGTTCCGCTGCCGCTGACACGGCATCCATCGGCTCCATCCTGATCCCCATGATGGTGGAGCAGGGGTATGACGACGACTTTTCCACCGCGGTCACCATCACCTCCTCCTGCGAGGGGCTGCTGGTCCCGCCCAGCCACAACATGGTCATCTACGCCACCACCGCAGGGGGGATTTCCGTGGGAAGCCTCTTCTTAGCGGGATACATACCGGGCGCGCTGCTGGCCGCCTCCCTGATGGTGGGCTCCTACATCATCTCCGTGAAGCGCAACTATCCCAAGGGAGATAAGTTCAGCATGGCCAACCTGCTAAAACAGCTGAGCGTGTCCTTCTGGGCGCTGGCCGCGGTGCTGATCGTGGTGGTCGGCGTGGTCGGAGGCGTGTTCACGGCGACTGAGTCCGCGGCCATCGCGGTGATCTACAGCCTTATCGTCAGCGTGTTCATCTACAAGGGGCTCGACTGGAAGGGCGTCTGGAGAGTGATGGGGGACTGTGTGGACACGTTGTCCATCGTGCTGATCCTGATTGCGACCTCCAGCATATTCGGCAACTGCCTGACCCGCCTGCACGTGCCGGAGATGGCCGCCAGCGCCATCACAGGGCTCACCAGCAGCCCTATCCTTCTGGCGCTTCTTTTAAACCTGATTCTCCTGGTTTTGGGCTGTATCATGGACATGGCGCCCATCATCCTGATCGCCACGCCGATCCTGCTGCCGATCGCGAACTCCATCGGCATCGACCCGATCCAGTTCGGAATCATGGTGGTGTTAAACTGCGGCATCGGCCTTCTGACCCCGCCGGTGGGCGCGGTGCTCTTCATCGGCTCCGCGGTCTCCAAGGTGCCCATGGAGCGGGTGGTCAAGGCGACTCTGCCGTTCTACCTGTGCATGATCATCACGCTGCTGCTGATCACGTTTATCCCCGCCATCAGCCTCTGGCTTCCGCAGCTGTTCGCGTGACCGGGGGATGAGCGGTGAAGTGAAAGAATAATATAACATGAAATGAGGGCCATGCCAGCGATTGTGTCTCAGCTGGGCATGGCCCTCTTGTCTATTTTTTCTTCCGGTCCGTCTTGGGAGCTTCGCTCCGCAGCTGGTCGGCTACCATCTCGATCATCTGTTTCTTCAAGTACACGTCAAAGCTCAGCTCGCAGATAAATGCGAAGAGGCGCAGGTACTCGCGCTCCTCGTCGCTCACCCCGGCGTCGCCGAAGGTGTCCGCAGCCCTGTCGAATTTCTCCTTCAAATCCTCCCGCAGCCGGTCCATCTGGCCCGCCTCCAAGGTGAACACCTCGTCGTAGATGTCCTCCAGACTCACACAGGACGGCTTGTCCGAAAAGTGGTGGCTGGTGATGGGGCGGAAGATCTCCTCGATGTCCGAGAAGGACAGCAGGTTCTTAAAATAGTAGATAAAGATCAGCATCAGCATGTGATCCTTGGAATATTTCTTTTTGACGGGCGGCGGGAGAAGATTGTTCTTGGCGTAGTTGTTGATCATAGTCTTCGTCAGAACCTTGTCCTCCGGGTGACGCCGGGTGTCCTTCAAATGTTCATCCATAAAGGTCGTGACCTGATCCATATACAAATCGATTCCTGGTATCTCGCCGGACTTTACATGGGACAGGGCGCCGAGATACGCCAGCATGTCCTGCAGCCGCTCTTCGTTGGTTTTCATCATTATCACCTCATTGTCTTCATTATATAGTATTCAATACTAGATGACAAGAGGGAAATGCCATTTATTTGCAATGGCTCCGGGAGGGAATACGGATGTCATAGGAAACGGGCAGCAATTCCGCCATAGCCCTGCTGCAAAGTTGGATGGTATCAAAGCTTTAATTGGTCAAAGTCAATGGAAAAATCCTCATATATGTTAACTTTTACGGAATCACTCAATCGGTAAATGATGGGCGGCGTTTCATTAGCCAGGTCATACACCATAACAACCTCTCTGGCCGGGTCTACAATCCAGTATTCCCGTACCCCTGCCCCCTGGTAGAGAGCCAGTTTTTTATAATAGTCCATCTGGCGGCTGGAAGGGGAGACAATTTCTATAATCCAATCCGGCGCACCGTTGCAGCCCTTATGATCCAATTTGTTTTTATCGCAGATAACGGATATGTCTGGCTCAAAATAGTTGGTGTGATTCTTTTCATCCTCTGCCTGGAGGAACACGGCAAACGGAGCCGGGAATACCTCGCAGTGGCCATTGTTGTTACGAATGTGGTTTCCTATCTCCAGATGCAGAAACGATCGTGTTCTTTGATGAGCTGTGCTAGGTGGAGCCATGTAATAAATTTGACCGTCAATGAGTTCGGCCCGTTGTCCATCCGGTAGGTTGTAAATATCATCAATGGTATAGATTTTTTTGGGGGGTAATGGCATAGGTTCACGTTTCCTCCTGCGGGGTACTGTCAGATTCAAGGTGCTGGTCAATTTGAATATCGAGTGAAATCCATTTAAGATTTTCTTTACAGTATTTAATAGTTGCCCTTTTGAGCTTCTGTTAATGACGCCAGTTCACCATTCTTCACAGATAGCATATCACAAAGTTAATAATGTGTACACATATGACTAAGAGGATGGGGAATGTCCTGCAATTGATAATTAATATACCGTTAAAGAATTGTTAAAATTGAGCAGATCGGTTAGAATGAAATAGCCAATGCAATGTGGAATCTGATTTGATTTGAGAGGGGGACAATGGGTGTGCAGGTAAAACGAGGGGTTGTATCTATGAAGGCGAAGGTGCTGTTGTTTCTGAGCCTGATTATCATGCTGTTTGTCATGTCTAACTTGTTTTCGATCTACCAGGGGAAAAAGTTTGAGGAGAGCTTTGACCGGGTGCTGACAAGGTACTACACGATCAACGATTTTATGACATCATTCAATAAAAATATTGAGCTCTATGAGCGGTACCTGGAGGATAAGACAGAGAGTAATTGGGTGAATTACATAAACAATGATGTGCAGGTGAGGGCGCGCCTGAAGGAGATGGTGGCTGATTCCCAGGCTCTTTCGTTAAACAGCTATCTTTTGATACAGTCCATCAAAAATATGTACGCGACATACAGCCGCACCATCGCGGAGTCGTACGAGGAGGGCGCGGAATCGGCACAGTTGAAAAAGGTGTATGAGATTTTTATATTGATCGATGACGCCACAAAGGAATTGCTTCAGACGGCTCTGACATATGGATTTGATGCTTATCACCAGCTTGCCGAGGACGTGGATACAGAGCGGATTATGTCCGTCAGCCTGATGATTTTTGTGGTGGTGATTGCGGTGACCTTTGGCTCATTCATGGTGGAGAATGTGTTGAACCCGATCAAAAATCTCTCAGGGGCCGCCCGCGCGCTGGAGCGGGAGGCGTTTGACACGCCGGATTTGCCGGTCCGCCTGGAGGATGAGATGGGACAGTTGAACCGGGCGTTTAACCGGATGAAGCGGAGGATGGAGGCGATCATCTGTGAGCTGAAGGAAAAACAGGTGCTGAGCGAACGGCTCCATGAGCAGGAGCTGCGAATCATGAACAATGAGAAGATGATGGAGAAAGGGAAGCTGCAGTTCCTTCAATCCCAAATCAACCCCCATTTCTTGTTTAATACGCTCAATGTGATCTCCGGGATGGCGAAGTTAGAGCATGCGAAAACCACAGATGAGCTGATTCTCTGCCTGTCGAGGCTGTTTCGCTACAATTTAGAGATTAAAGCTGAGATTGTAACGCTGTCCCAGGAGCTGGCTGTGATCAAAAGCTATATTTTTATAGAGCGCAAACGTTTTGGAGAGCGCTTAAGTTACCGATTGAAAGCGGATGCGGATCTGGATCTGTACGATATTCCGCCCTTTACCCTGCAGCCGTTGGTGGAGAACAGCATCAAGCACGGCATTCTGAAGCGTGAAAATGGCGGCATGGTGGCCATCAAGGTGTTTGTGCAGAGAGGTTGGCTGGTGATCCGGATTCTGGATGACGGCGTGGGGATGGAGCCAGCGCGCAGGGAGACGCTTTTGGGACTTCGCAGTGCGGAGAATACGGCCGGCGAAGTGTCTGGGATCGGCGCGCAGAATGTATTTGAGCGCCTGCGCATGGTTTACCCTGAGTGTAAGCTTAAGATTATCAGCAGAGAGAACAGGGGAACCTGTATAGAGATCAGAATTCCAGAGGAGGATTGCGGACATGATAAAGCTGTTAATTGCGGATGATGAGATGATTTCCTGTACTTCGATTGAGGCCATCGTCAGCCATTACTTTCCACAGATTGGAATGATCAGCCAAGTGTACAACGGCAGGGCGGCAGTGGATAAGGCGCTGCAACTGCGGCCGGACATCGCGATTATGGATATAGAGATGCCGCTGGTGAACGGAATTGAGGCCAGCAGAAGGATTAAGGAGGCGGTGCCGGGATGTGCAGTGATCTTTCTGACTGCATTTGCCGCTTACCGGGACAGGCGACAGTATTTCCACACTCGCCTGCACTTGGGTAAACATACCTCCGCAGT
>USJW01000050.1 GCA_900555045.1 uncultured Clostridium sp.
GAAAGGAACCTTCCCATGGATTTCAGAGATTACACCTACGTCCAGGCCATCGCCCGGTGCGGAAATATCTCCAAGGCGGCGGAAAGTCTCTATATCTCCCAACCGTCGCTCTCCAAATTTTTACAGAAGCTGGAGGAGCAGGTGGGGACGCCGCTGTTCGAGAGGATCAACAAACGGATGATCCCCACCTACGCGGGCGAGCAGTTTCTGGAGACCGGGGAACAGATCTTCCGCCTCCAGAGCCGCCTGGACAGCACGCTGGCGCAGATCACCCACAAGATGGCCGGCCGGCTCTCCGTAGCCATCACGGCCACCAGGGGCTACTACGTGCTGCCGGAGGTCCTGCCGAGCTTCAAGGCCATGTACCCGGGCTACCACGTGGAGATCCTGGAGCGGAACGTGGACGACGTGGAGCGCTCCTTGAGCGAGGGCATCGCCAACCTGGCCGTCTACGCGCTGACCGAGCGGAATCCGGAGTTCAACTACTACCACATCTCCACCGAGGAGGTGGGGCTTTTCATGTCCCCGGACAGCCCCTACGCCGGGTTGGGACAGCCAAGGGAGGGCTTTCGCTACCCGTGGCTGGATTTGTCCCGGCTGGACGGGGAGGTGTTCTTCATGAACGACGCGATGCAGTGGCGCATCGGGCGGATCGGCCGCGATCTCCTGCGGGAGGCGCGCATCGACCCGGAGATCACGGTGCTGCGAAGCCTGGACACCTGCCTGGCCCTGGCCTGCCGCGGATTGGGCTACACCTTCGCCTTCGACATCAGCATCCGCTGCTTTAAAAACTACACAAAGCCGCCCGTCTGCCTGTCCACCGGCAGCAGGCCCTGCACTGCGGAGTTTGTGATCGCCTGCCGGAAGGACTACCGGCTGCAGAAGGCGGATCTGGACTTTATCAACCTGGTGCGCAGCCAGTTCGGACAGCCGCCGTTGCACTAAAGAGGCGCATGGAGCCCCATCCAGGGCCACCTCTGCGCTGCGCCCCAGGAAGGGGCTTTACGCGCCGGGCCTCAGCGGGTATAATAGACGGCAGCGATTAATTATTTTAGGAGGACCTGCCATGCGTGTGACGGGCATCATTGCGGAGTACAATCCATTTCACAGCGGCCATAAATACCACATCGCCCGGGCGAAGGAGCTCGCCGGGGCGGATTTCTGCGCGGTGGCCATGAGCGGAGATTTCGTCCAGAGGGGCGAGCCCGCGGTCTACTCCAAGTACGCCCGGGCGAGGGCCGCCTTAGCCTGCGGTGCGGACCTGGTGCTTGAGATCCCGTCCGTCTTCGCCACCGGCAGCGCGGAGGATTTCGCCTCCTGCGGCGTGGCCCTTCTGTCCGGCTTAGGCGCGGTGGACAGCCTGTGCTTTGGCAGCGAGTGCGGCGACGCGGGGCTCCTGATGGAGGCGGCCCGGTACTTGAGCGAGGAGCCCGAGGACTACGCGGCATTTCTGAGAGAAGGAGTAAAAAGCGGACTCACCTGGCCCCAGGCCAGAAGCAGTGCGCTGCGGCAGGCGAACGCGCTGGGCAAGGAGGCTTTGGAGGCGCTGGAGAGCCCCAACAACCTGCTGGGAATCGAGTACTGCCGGGCCATTCTGCGGCAGTACAGCCCCCTTAAGCCCCTCACGGTCCTGCGCCAGGGGAACGGATACCACGACGAACGCCTGGAGGGCGGCCAGGCCTCCGCGTCGGCGCTGCGAAAGGCGCTGTCTGCGGGAGTGGACCTGGAGGGCCCGGCAAACGCGTTTGACGGCGGGCTCCCTCCCATATTTTCCCGCCACGTCCCCCAAAAAGCTCTGGAGATTTTTTCCAAATCCCGTCCCATGTTCCCGGACGATTTCTCCTCCGTCCTCAACTTCGCGCTGGCGGAGCGGCTGAGGGACGGGCGGGGGCTCTCGGACTGCGAGGGCATGAACATTGACCTGGAGCGAAGGATGGAGCGCCTTCTCATCACCCCGGAGACCTGGGAGGGGAGAATCCGGCAGCTGAAAACCCGCCAGTACACCTACACCCGCATAAGCCGCTCCCTGCTCCACGTGCTCTTGGGCGTCACCGCCGAAAAAACCGCGGCCGGCCGCGCCAGCGGCTACTGCCCCTACGCCAGGGTCCTGGGCTTTCGAAGGGAGGCCACCCCGCTCCTCGGGGCCATCAAGCGCCAGGGAGCGATCCCCCTCATCACCAAGACCGCGGACGCGGCCAGCCAGCTCTCCGGCACCGCCCTCGACCTGCTGGAACAGGATTTCTACAGCTCCCACCTCTGGCAGTCGGTCTACTTCGGAAAATACGGCGAAGCGCTCAAAAACGAATATAACCAGGAAATTGCGGTGCTCTAAACTCTCCCATCGCATCAAAAAAAGTACCCAGTCCCTTGGAACCGGCCACACCGCCGGTCCCAGGACACTGGGTACTTTTTAATTGCTGTTTTACAGGCTTTCTTTGCACGCCTCCGGCGCCAGCAGCTCCATGAGCGTGGGCCGCACATTTAGAAACGCTGCGATCTTTTGCAGCTCCTCCGTGTTGTCCTTCGGAGAGCCCTGGCGGACCGCCCGGATCAGGATGTTCTTGGGCGTGTGCTCCATGTCGATAAATTCCAGGATCTGGGTGCGGTAGCCCACGTGCTCCAGCACCTGCGCCCGCAGCGCATCCGTGTAGAGCGCGGCCATCCGCTCCTTGATCAGCCCATACTGGAACACCGGGGCCAAGAGCTCGCTCTCCATCTGCCGGTTCAGCTCGTGCTGGCAGCAGGGGACGGACAGGATCACCTTGGCCCCCCAGCCCACCGCCTTGGCCAGCGCGTAGTCCGTGGCCGTGTCGCAGGCGTGCAGGGTGACCACCATGTCCACCCGGTCCACCCCCTCGTAGGAGGCGATGTCCCCGCAGCAGAAGGTCAGCCCCTCATAGCCGTACTCCTCCGCCAGGCGGCTGCAGTGCCGGATCACATCCTCCTTTAAATCCAGGCCGATGATCCGCACCGGATACCCCTTTAACTCCTTTAAATAGTGATACATGGCAAAGGTCAGATAGGATTTCCCGCAGCCGAAGTCGATGATCGTGCTCTCCCGCTTGGGGTCCAGCTGCGGCAGCACGTCCTCGATCATCTCCAGGAACCGGTTGATCTGGCGGAACTTGTCGTAGCGGCTGTTGACCACCTTGCCGTCCTTCGTCATGACCCCCAGATCCACCAGAAACGGCACCGCCCGGCCCTCCTCCAGCACATACCGCTTCCTGCGGTTGTGGGACATGGGAACCATGCGGCTGGGCGCGGATGCGACCGTCCCCGCGGCTCTGCGCTTCACCTTGACCGTGACCTTTCCCTTCTTGCTGACAAGAATGAGGCCCGTCCCCAGGGCCGAGGCGATCTCCGCCTGGCGGAACTGGCCGTCCATCCGCTCCAGGACGTACTGGAGCGCCTGGTCTCTGTCCAGATTCCTGTGGAAGGCCTGCTTGCCCTGCTGCTCCTCCACCTGGAATCTCAGCTCGTCCTTTATGAGTATTGGGCGCAGCTTGGCCCGCGATAAGGTCTCCGGGTTCACCGGATTGCTTAACAGGATCCGCTCCAGGGATTCATTTAAAAACTGTCCCACCGCCCCTGCGGCCTCTTCCCGTTCCGTCTGGTTCATGCCTTACACTCCCAATCTTTTCCAGAAAATACTGCCCTGGCCGCGCTCGCCAGCTCGCCCATGCTCTGAATCACAGCCGCCGGATGGGCCGCCTTGCCGAACCCGTAGGCGGCGTGCACAAAGGGAAGCCCCGCCGCCTCCGTGGCCGCCTCGTCCATCGCCGTGTCCCCCACATAGATGGCCGCGTCCAGGCCGTTTCGCTCCACCACTAGGCGGATGTTGTCGCCCTTCTGCTTTCCGGTTCTCCCGAAGCACTCAAAGTCCCGGATCAGCCCCTTTAAGCCGCAGGCCGTAAGCAGCACCTGGATGTAGCCGTCCTGGCAGTTGCTCACAATGTACAGCTCGTACTCCGCCGCAAGCTCCGTGAGCGCGCGCACCACGCCGGGGTAGAGCGCCCCCGGGCACTTGAGCAGATACCGGTTCTCGTATTCCATACAGCGCTCCATAATCTCCATGCGCCTGGCCTCCTCCATGTCCGGCAGCATCATCTGGCCGATCACGTCCATGGGGTGGCCCATATAGCGGTACATATCGTCCGCTGTGATGGTTTTTCCTGCATCCGGACAGGAGGCCAGGATTTCATTCCAGGCCTCCGTCACTTGGGGAGCTGAGTCCCACAGGGTTCCATCCACATCAAACAGAATTCCCTTTTTCATCTAATTCTCCTTATCCACCCAGCTGCTCCGCAGAAGCTCCGGATAGCGCTCCAGATGGGCATAATCGTTCAGGCGCTCCAGATAAAAGCGCCCCGTGTCCTCGTGGTAGTCCAGCTCCGAGATGCTGCAGTTCTCCAGGCTCACGGCCATCATTCTCCACCGCGCCAGATCAATTCCCAGAAAATGGGCAATCATGGAGCGGATCACGCCCCCGTGGGTCACCACGGCGATGTTCTTGTAGCCGCTGTTCACCATCTCCTCGAACACCGGGAGGGCGCGGGCGATCACGTCCGCCGCACACTCCCCGCCCGGGTAGCGCAGGTCCTCCTCCATCTTCTTCTGCCGGGCCTTAAAATCCGCGTACTTCACCGCGATGTCCTCGTCGGACATGCCCTCCATGTCGCCGAAGGAGATCTCCCTCAAGCCCGGCCGCACGAAGTGTTCCACATTCCAGTAGAGATTCGCCGCCTGGGCGGTCTGCACCGCCCGGATTAAGTCGCTGGAGTAGACGGCATCGATCTTGGCGGGGAAGAGCCGCTCCCCCACCAGGGCCGCCTGCCGGAAGCCCTCCTCGCTCAAATCCACGTTCACGTTGCACAGCTTGCTGCTCTGCCGTCCGTGGCGGACCAAATACAATTTCATAGCCGTCACCCGCCTCTTAGTTCTTGAAGCTGTGGATCGGAGCCGGAATCCGGCCTCCGCGGGTCACAAACTTCTCGCAGGAGAAGGTGTTTACCGGGATGATCGGCGCGTAGCCAAGGAGGCCGCCAAACTCGGCCGTGTCGCCCACGCCCTTGCCGATCACCGGGATCAGACGCACCGCCGTGGTCTTCTGGTTGACCATGCCGATGGCCGCCTCGTCGGCGATGATGCCGGAGATGGTGGCCGCCTCGGTGTCCCCGGGGATGGCGATCATGTCCAGTCCCACGGAGCAGACGCAGGTCATGGCCTCCAGCTTCTCGATGGTCAGGGCGCCGAGGCTGACCGCGTCGATCATGCCCTGGTCCTCGCTGACCGGGATAAACGCGCCGCTTAAGCCGCCCACGTAGGAGGAGGCCATCACGCCGCCCTTCTTCACCTGGTCGTTTAACATGGCCAGAGCCGCGGTGGTGCCGGGCGCTCCCACGCGCTCCAGGCCGATCTCCTCCAGGATCTCAGCCACGCTGTCGCCCACCGCCGGGGTGGGTGCCAGGGAAAGATCGATGATGCCGAAGGGGATGCCCATGCGCTTGGAGGCCTCCTGAGCCACCAGCTGGCCCACGCGGGTGATCTTGAACGCCGTCTTCTTGATGGTCTCGCAGAGCACCTCAAAGTTGGAGCCGCGCACCTTCTCCAGGGCCACCTTCACCACGCCGGGGCCGCTGACGCCAACGTTTATGATGGCATCCGCCTCGGTCACGCCGTGGAAGGCGCCCGCCATGAAGGGGTTGTCGTCCGGCGCGTTGCAGAACACCACGAGCTTTGCGCAGCCCAGGCTGTCGTTGTCCTTCGTGGCCTCCGCGGTCTCCTTCACGATGCGGCCCATGATCTCCACCGCATCCATGTTGATTCCGGTCTTCGTGGAACCCACGTTCACGGAGCTGCAGACCCGCTCGGTCTCAGCGAGCGCCTGGGGGATGGACAGGATCAGGTTTTTGTCCGCGGTGGTCATGCCCTTGCTCACCAGCGCGGAGTAACCGCCGATGAAGTTCACGCCAACCTCCTTGGCCGCGCGGTCCAGGGTCTTGGCGATGGTCACAAAGTCCTCGGGCTTTTTGCATGCCGCACCGCCCACCAGCGCGATGGGGGTGACGGAGATCCGCTTGTTGACGATCGGGATGCCGAAATCCCGCTCGATGTCGTGGCCGGTGGCCACCAGATCCCGGGCCATGGTCGTGATTTTCCGGTAAATCTTCTCGTTGACCGTGTCCAGATCGCTGTCCACACAGTCAAGCAGGCTGATTCCCAGGGTGATGGTGCGCACGTCCAGCTTCTCGTGCTCGATCATATTGTTGGTCTCGTTGACCTCATACATGTTAATCATGTCTATCTGTCCCTTTCTGTCCTGAGTATAGATGGGCCAGGCTCTCCGGCCGGGCCGCAGGCTTTCTTCCGGTTAGATGCGGTGCATCTTGGTGAAAATGTCCTCTCTCTGGATCTTCACCTTCACGCCGATGGCCTCCCCCACCTGCTCCAGCTCCTCGGCCACGGTGCCGAAGGACTTGGTCATGGCGGACACGTCCACGATCATCATCATGTTGAAGTAATCCTGAACGATGGTCTGGGAGATATCCAGGATATTGATCTGGTTCTCCGCCAGATAGGTACATACTCTCGCGATAATGCCTACAGTGTCTTTTCCTACTACGGTAATAATTGCTTTGCTCATTGAAGCTCTCCTCTTTCACGTTTTATTGTTGATCTATGTAAATGCATAAGCAGTTTTACAGATTGACAATCTCGCTCATCCGATCCCGGCCCGCCACTGTGATGGAAAAATCCGCCGCGCCGTAGGGGCAGTCGCCCTCGTCGATCTCCAGGCGCACGGTCTCGTAAGCCAGCTCCTCGTAGTTGTTCTCCTTGCTCAGATGACCCAGAAGGATCTTCTTCATCCGGTCGTGCAGGATGCAGTTTAAAAGCCGCCCGGCGTTCTCGTTGGAGAGATGACCGTGGTCGCCCAGGATGCGGCGCTTTAGGTAATAGGGATAGGGCCCCGTCTCCAGCATGCGCACGTCGTGGTTGGACTCCAAAAGTAAGGCGTCTAAGTCCTGCAGATGGTCGATGATATACTGGTCGTAGTGGCCCATGTCCGTGGCCACCGCCACCGATTTCCCCGCGCACTGTACCCGGTAGGCCACCGGGTTGGCCGCGTCGTGGTCGATGGAAAAGGGCTTCACCGTCAGGTCCCCCACCGTGAAATCCACGTCCGGGCACACCGGGTGCAAAAGCTCCTTATCGTAGTCGCCGAGGGCGCTCTTCTTTTGAATCTCCGCCAACGTCTCCCGCGTGCCGTAAATCGGCACCTGGTATTTTCTGGCCAGCACGCCCAGGCCCTTGATGTGGTCCGAGTGCTCGTGGGTGATCAGGATGCCGTTCACATCCGCGCCCTTGAGCCCAATGTCGTTTAGTCCCTGCTGGATGCGCTTGTTGCTGATCCCGGCGTCCACCAGGATATGGGTCCGCTCGGACCCTATGTAGATGCAGTTGCCGCTGCTGCCGCTCGCAATGCTTACCAATCTCATATTGTAGGTTCCTCTGTTCTCTGTTCTGTGAGAAGCGCGTAAATCTGCCGCCTGGTCTCCTCCGGCGTGCCGTTGTTGTCGATCACGTGATCGCAGAAGGCGCGAAACTCCTCCTCCGAGGCCTGGCTTTCCATGACGCCAAGCGATTTTTCCTCGCTGTAGCCCCGGTTCTCGGCCAGCCGTCTCACGCGGTTCTCCCTCGATGTATAAACATACCACATTTCCTGGCAATTGTCACGAAATTCTTCGCCCAAAATAGCGGCCTCCACGACCACCAGAGCCGCCTTCGCCCGCGCCGCCTCATCCCACGCTTCCCGCCACACCTCCGGGTGGGTCAGCCGGTTTACCTCCAGGCGTTTTTTCTCATCCCCGAAAATCTGCGCGGCCATGGCCGGCCGGTTGATGGTCCCGTCCGGGTTTAAGATGGACTCCCCGAGGAACTCCACCACCTTTTTGTAGCAGACCTTCCCCGGTTCCATGAGCCGCTTCGCCACCTCGTCCGTCTGGATAATGTGGGCGCCGAACTCCGTTTTAAGGATGTCCAAAACCCGGCTCTTTCCCGCGCCCACGCCGCCCGTCACTCCGATGATTCTCTTTTTCATTCTCCCTCACCGCCTGTTCGCCCGGGGCGCACAATCCGCCCGCCCCGCGCTTCTATTTTGCCGCAAACCAGGAGTCGCCCACCTGGGCCTCCACCTCCAGGGACACGTGCAGATCTGCGGCCCCCTTCATCTGTTCCTCCAGAAGGGCCTTCACCTGCTCCACCTCGCTGTGGTCCGTCTCCACCAGCAGCTCATCGTGGATCTGCAGCACGATCCTGGATTTCATGTTCCGGCGCTTTAACTCCCGGTCCACCCGGATCATGGCGATCTTCATGATATCCGCCGCCGTCCCCTGGATCGGGGAGTTCATGGCCACGCGCTCGCCGAACTGGCGCTGCATGAAGTTGGCCGATTTGAGCTCCGGGATCGGGCGTCTGCGGCCGTAGAGCGTGGTCACGTAGCCGTGCTCCTTGCCCTGGGTCACGAGGCCGTCCAAAAACGTCTTTACGCCCGGGTAGGTCTCAAAATACTTGTTGATATATTCAAGGGCCTCCTTGCGGGAGATGCTGAGTCCCTCGCTGAGCCCGAAGGCGCTGATTCCGTACACGATGCCGAAGTTCACCGCCTTAGCGTTTCGCCGCTGCAGGGGCGTCACCTCGTCTAAGGGGATGTGGAACACCTCCGAGGCCGTGATGGCGTGGATGTCCTGGGCGGACCGGTACGCCTCGATCAGGCGCTTGTCCCCGGACATGTGGGCCAGGATGCGCAGCTCAATCTGGGAGTAGTCCGCGTCCACGAACACACTGCCCTCCCGCGGCACGAACACCTTGCGGATCTCCCGCCCCAGCTCCATGCGCACCGGGATATTCTGAAGGTTGGGCTCCGTGCTGCTGATGCGGCCGGTGGCCGTGATGGTCTGGTTGAACTTGCCGTGGATTCTCCCGTCGGAGCCGATGAAGGCCGCCAGGCCCTCGGCGTAGGTGGAGTACAGCTTGGTCAGCTGGCGGTAGTCCAGAATCTTCTGCACCACCGGGTAATCGGGAGCCAGCTTCTCCAGCACGTCCGCCGCCGTGGAGTAGCCGGTCTTGGTCTTCTTCCCGCCGGGCAGCTGCATGTCCCCGAACAGGATCTCGCCCAGCTGCTTGGGGGAGTTGATGTTGAACTCCTTGCCCGTATCCCGGTAAATCTCCTGCTCCAGCACGTCGATCTGCACCTTCAGGCGGCTTCCGTACTCCTTAAGCGCCTCCCGCTCCACGCGCACGCCCGCCTGCTCCATGCTGGAGAGGCTGTAAATCAGTGGCATCTCGATATCCGTGAACAGGGCGTACATATCCGTGTCCTTAAGGCCCTTGGAGAGCGGCTCTGCCGCCCTGCATGCCACATACCCCATGTAGCAGGCGCAGGCAATCGCCTTGGGCTCCTTAAGCCACAGGCCGTCCCCCAGGGGCTGCTTGCCCAAAAGGTCCGCCTTGGAGGGAACCGCAAGCCCCAGGTAATCCCTGGCCAGGTCGTCGTAATCGTAGGTGTCCTTTAGGGGGTTCAACAGGTATCCCGCCACGCCCGCGTCGTACACCGGGCCGTCGTAGGGGATATCCAGGTAGGGGAGCTGGTCCTTTAAGTTGAGCACCCACACCGCGCGCTTGCCCCCGTTGTCCCTCATGAAGGAGGAGGCCTGGGCCAGCAGCCACTCCTCGGTCAGGTTCTCCCCCGTCACGAGGCAATAGATCTCCTCCTCACCCGCGCAGAGGGCCATTCCCGCCACCGGCAGAAGCCCCTCCTTTGCCTTCTTTCCGGACTCAAGGGCCCCGCTCTCGTCAAAGGAGAAGGAGAGCTGCTCCATCTCCCCCGCCGCCTTGGCCGCCGTCTTCGTGGCCGTGATCAGCTGCACGCCCAGAACCGGCGCCTTGGCCGCCCCCGCGATCAGCTTCTCCGCCTCCTTTAAGTCCGTCACCAGCTTGAACCGCTCCTCCAGGCTGGAAGTCTTCTCATCCGCCGAAGCGTCCGCCGCAAAGCGCGTCAGGATGGACTTAAACTCCAGTCGCTTCATATATTGGTAAGCCTCCGGCGTGTAGAGATCTCCGATCTGCGCGTCCTCATACTTAAATTCCACCGGGCAGTCGATGCAGATGGTGGCCAGCTCCTTGCTCATCTGCGCCATGTCGTAGTGCTCCTCCAGCGCCTTCTTCGCCCGCGGGGGCTTGATCTCGTCCAAGTGGGCGTAGGCGTTCTCGATGCTGCCGTAGGCGCTTATGATGGCTGTGGCCGTCTTCTCACCGATGGAGGGGACGCCGGGGATATTGTCTGAGGAATCCCCCATCAGCGCCTTCACGTCGATAAACTCGATGGGCGTCACCTGGTACTCCCGCTTCACGTCCTCCGGGAAATAATCCTTCACCTCCGTGCCGCCCCTGCTGGTCTTGGGGATACGGATCTTGATGTGCTCATCCGCCAGCTGCAAGAGGTCCCGGTCCCCGGAGACCACGGATACCTCGATGCCGTTACTCTGGCTGCGCTTGGCCACGGTGCCCAGGATGTCGTCCGCCTCAAAGCCCGCAAGGGTCAGAATCGGCACGCCCATGGCGGCGAGCACCTCCTTCATGAGCGCCACCTGCTCGTGCAGCTCCTCGGGCATGGGCTTGCGGGTGCCCTTGTACGCGTCGTACATCTTGTGGCGGAAGGTGGGCTCCTTCAAGTCAAAGGCCACCGCCAGGTGGTCCGCCTTCTCCTCCTCCAGAATTTTAAACATAATATTTAAAAAACCGTACACTGCGTTGGTATGCAGACCCTCCGAGTTGGTCAGGTCCGGTACCCCGTAAAATGCCCGGTTTAAGATACTGTGTCCGTCAATCAATACCAGTTTGTCCATTATTCTATCCTTTCTGTCTCCAGGGCGCCAAAAAAGCGCCGGATTTTAAAGGCCCAAAAAGCCGATTTGGCCCCAGATGCGAAGCTGTAAGAGAAGCACCGCAAGAACCGCCCAAAAGCACAGGGTGTTCACCGCGTACCGGGCCGTCTGCAGCAGAAACAGACTGTGGATCCGCTGCCTGGAAACCTCGAGCGCCGTCTCGAGCGCTCCCTTGATGTTGTAGTTCCCGTTTCCCTCGTCCAGCTGCCGGATTCCCACATCCACAGTGAAATAGATCTCCAGCTCTTCCCTGCAGTTCTCACAGGTATCGATATGTTTTAAAAATTCCGCCAGCTCTGCATCCGTGATCTCCCCATTGATGTAGGGCATCACCAAACGCTCCGCCTCTCTGCAGGTCATAGGCTGCTCCTCCTCTCCCATTTTAAACCTCTATCCATCATACAATAAATTATCCTCTTTTTCAATGTAAAAAATACTTGCCAAAGTGATTATCCTGTGATAGAATAATTAGCGTTGCGAAAGTTAGCCGGCATGTCGGAATGGCAGACGATGCGGACTCAAAATCCGTTGGTGGCAACACCGTGTGGGTTCAAGTCCCACTGCCGGCACTACCTTGGCAGGGGCAAAAAAGCCTCGCGATCTGGAGAGTTTCCAAATCGCGGGGCTTTTTCCTTTGCGCTTCTCACTTCAGCGTCAAATCATAGCTCTCCCCGATCATACGGCGTATTTCCCTGTCTGGTACTGTACCATCTAACAGAATGGTACTCCAGTACTTTTTATTCAAATGATATCCCGGCAGGACTCCGGGGTAGGCGTTTCGCCAAAACTCGATCCACTGGGGATCGCACTTCACATTGACGCACACCTGCCCGTTCCTCCGATAAATCCAGGCAAACACCTTCCGGTTTCCCCGGTGGCGGATCACCGCCCACTCGGGATCGCGAAAGGGGTAATCCTCGTAGACCTCCGGGTAGGTCAGACAGTATTTAATCAGGTCCTGCTTGGTTTTCATTATGCGTCTTCCCCTCCAACCTCCGCAAAATTTCCCTCTTATACCCCAAAAACTCATCTGTCAGATTGAAATCCTTCCTTCTCGGCTTTGGCTCCCGGATCACAATCTCGCCGGTAATTCGCCCTGGCCGTCCAGTGAGCAGATAAATCCGGTCGGAGAGCAGAATCGCCTCGTCGATGTCGTGGGTGATGAACAGGGTGGACAACTTAATCCGCTCCATCACGTCCAGGTACCAGCTGTGCACCGCGCCCTTGGTCAGCATGTCGAGGGCGGAGAACGGCTCGTCTAACAGCGCCACGTCCGCGGAGAACAGGTAGGTGCGCAACAGCGCAGCCCGCTGGCGCATGCCGCCGGACAGCTGTCCCGGGTACTTTTTCTCCGTCCCCTCCAGGCCGAACTGAGCAAAGTGGGCGGCGGCCCGCTCTCTCGCCTCCCGCTTCTTCACGCCCTTCACAAGCAGCGGCAGCGCCACATTGTCCACGATGGTGCGGTACGGCAGCAGCAGGTCCTTCTGCAGCATGTAGCTGACATGTCCCGGCTGGCCCGTGATGTCATGTCCGTCCAGGAGGACCTGCCCCTTGTCGGGGACCGAGAGGCCCGCGATCACGTTGAACAGGGTGGTCTTTCCCCCACCGCTGATCCCCAGGAGCGAGACCAGCTCACCCTCGCGCAGCTCAATGTCGATGTCCTCGATGATGGTCTCCCCGTCGAAGGATTTGCTCACTCCCTGAACCTTCAGCTTTTCCATGGGTTTCCTCCCTCTACTGCGGCAGATAGTCGTTGCTGAAGCCCGCGTTCTCCGGGATCGGGGCCTCCGACAGGCCGTGGTCGTTCAGCCAGCCGTAAAACGCGTTCCAGCGGGCGGGATCGATGTAGCCCCACCGCTCAGCGTCCGCCTGATACTGGTCCGCCAGATACTTCTGGCTGGCAATTACCAGCTGGGGATCCAGCTCCGGCGCGGCCGCGCAGAGGATCTCTGCCGCCTTCTCCGGGTTCTCGATGGCGTACTCATAGCCGCGGCTCACCGCCCGCAGAAAGGCCTTCGCCGTCTCCGGATCCTTCTCCAGGAATCCGTTGTTTGCGATGATCACCGGCGTGTAGTAGTCGAACACCGGATTTAGGTCCGCGAACGCGAAGTAGTCGGTCTCAAGCCCCGTCAACTCCATCTTCACTCCCGCCCAGGCGTAAAAGATCCAGATGGCGTCCACGGATTTACTTTTCAGCGCGCTCACCTCGTCTGTGACCGTGCTGGGGACCAGCTTCACCTTCTCGAAGTCTCCGCCGTCCCCCTCCACCACGTCCTTCACCATGGCCTTCTCCACCGGCAGGTCCCAGGTGGCGTAGGATTTTCCCTCCATCCCGCGGGGCCTATCCATCCCCTCGCCCTTGCGGGAGACGATGCCGGAGGTGTTGTGCTGGATGACGCCAGCCACCGCGGTCACCGGCATGGCGCTCTCACCCGCAACCGCAGGCGCTAAGCTGTCCTGGAAGGACATTCCAAACTCCGCCTTGCCCGAAGCCACCAGGACCACCGCCCCGTCCTCCGGCGGCTGCACGATCGTAACGTCCAGCCCCTCCTCGGCAAAAAAGCCCTGGGCCTGGGCCACGTACAGCCCTGTGTGGTTGGTGTTCGGCGTCCAGTCGAGCACGAAGGTGACTTCCTTTAAGTCCTCACCCCGGCGCGCTCCCGCGGAGTTTGCCTGCCCGGAGGCGCCGCCCTCCGCGCGCCCGCAGCCCGCGAGCACTCCCGCCGCAAGCAAAACCGCCGCCGCGGCAATCCAAAATTTTTTCATAATCGGTTGCTCCTCCTCTCGGTCATTTTCCCCGCATATTCTCCCAGGGCATACACTTTCTCTGCAGCAGCTCCACGCCCCACATGAGGAGCAGGCTGATGGCGGAGATCAGGAAAATCACGGCGAACATCTTGTCGAACGAAAAGGCCTTGCGCACCCGGGTCATGTAGACGCCCAGGCCGCCGAAGCCGCCCAGCCACTCGGAGATCACCGCCCCCACCACCGCGTAGGAGGCGGATATGCGCAGGCTGGAGAAAAACTGCCCCAGCGCGCCCGGCAGCTTGATATACAGAAAGATCTGCCCCTGCCTCGCTCCCATGGCCCGCAGCAGGTTCACCGCATCCGGGTCCGCCGACTGAAAGCCGGTGAGCAGCCCCACCGCGATGGGGAAAAAGGTGGTGAGCACCACCAGGATCACCTTGGGCGCCATCTCGTAGCCGAACCAAAGCACCAGAAGCGGCGCGATGGCCACCGCCGGCACGGTCTGCGTCAGCACGATCAGGGGATAGAAGGCCTGGCGAAGCCGCTCAAACCGGTCCATCAGCACCGCCATCAAAAAGCCGGTGAGAATTCCAAGGAGCAGCCCCAAAAAGGCCTCCGACAGAGTGATCCTGGCGTTCTCCAAAAGCGCCGGGAACTCTGCAATAAACACCCGCGCCACGTTCACCGGGGACGGCAGCATGTAGCCCTCCACGATACCAAGCCCGGTCAAAGCCTGCCACAGAATCAGAATCAGAACAATCGCGGAGCAGGACCACAGCTTACTGGTGATGCTTGGTGACTTTCTTCTCAATGGTCAGTACATCTCCCTCCGGATGATAAGAAACCTTAATATATGCGGCCACGGAGGGGGCACCCGCGCGGATTGCGATGTGCTGGCACTCCTTCACAATGTCCATCAGCTCATCGTAGTCTCCCTCGATGGTGGTCTCAAAGGGTCCCACATAATAGTTTAACCCCGTGCTCTTAATATAGGCAATCACCTCATCCACGATACGGATCAGCTCCTCATTGTTGTCTGCCTTCGGCAGAGACTGGATCGCTACACTTGCATTCATCATCAATTCCCTCTCTCTCATTATTACAATTAAAAAGCCCGCCCGGATAATCTCCGGGCGGGTTTAACAGGCAAGGCCTGAACATTGACTACGCTGGCATTATCCAGATCAGTTTCCAGGGTTCAGAAGGTGTGTTCTGTCTCAGCCGGATTTCTCCAGCACCCCTTTTATTTTCCGCTATCCAGCATACTACATACTGTGCGGTTCGTCAATGTTTTTCGAAAATACATGCGCCCCTTGGGGCAATTGCCGCCAGAGAGCGCATGTGACTGTTTGAGCTTATTACTTTAAGAACGCGCCGAACAGGATACTTCCGATGATCAGCACGATGCCGCCGCCGAGACGGGAGGACAGCTGTGCGTATGCAATCAGGCCCATTCTCTTGGAGGCGCCCAGCACTGCCAAGTCGCCGGATCCGCCGCGGTTTGCCATGCAAAGGCCAGCGGTGATGGCGGAGTCGATGGGGAAGAAGCCTACCAGGTAGCCCACAACCGCGGAACCGACGATTGCGCCGATTACGATCGCCAGAGCGATCACCACGTTGCCGAGGGTGATGGCCTTCGCCAGCTCGATGATGTCGGTGTCAACGCCGACGCCGACCATGATGATTAAGATCAGGTTGCCGGTGAAGAAGGACTGAAGCTTCTTGGCCGCTGCGCGGATGTTGTCCGGAACAATGCCCAGAGCCGCAACCAGCGCCACGAAGATGATCATGTACGCAAACTGGTGGATCGCCACGCCGCCGATGGACGGAAGCAGGGCCTTTGCGAACAGTCTGCCCAGTGCGTAGAAGCCGACCGCCAGGAAGAATGCGCCGCCCAAATCCTTCATGGTGACGTTGACCTTCTTGTCCTCAGTGGCAAAGTCGCCGCCCTTGCGGATTAAGTTGCTGCCGTTTCCGGTCCAGCTGGGCTTCGCCTCACCGATCCGGCGCAGAATGGCTGCGGTCAGGATGGCGAAGATGTTGGCGATGGTTAAGATCGTGATTGCAAAGGAATAGTAGTTGGCAGCCGCATCCCCGGTCACCGTCTCATAAATCTGGCTGAGCGGCACAGCGCCAGCGCCGTTTCCGCCGCCCATGACGGGAAGCACATACTTTAACAGCACGTTGGTCGGAGAAACCCCGAAAATAAAGCCAGCCAGAATTCCCAGAAGGCCAGCGCCCAGAAGGCCGCCGAAGATTGCCGGAATGTAGCCCGCGAAGGAGCGGATCAAAAGCTTCCGGTCAAGGGCCAGGATGGAACCGGTGATTAAGAAGATGATAAAGAAGGACAGGAAGTCCGCCTCCTCCATCACCATGTTCACGGCGTCCGCATATTTCTGCGGGATTAAGTTGTAGGTGAACAGGAACGCGGACACCAGGAATGTCAGCACCAGGCCTCCTCCCACGTAGCTGTTCCAGAACGGAATGCGCTCTCCGATCTCGTTGCACAGGATACCGATGGACAGCATCAGTGCAAAGGAACCTGCCAGGTCCGTGGAAAGTGCGCCGGTCGCAGCAGCCGCGATTACAATGATCATGATTGCGCCGCACAGCCACCACTGAAGTCCGTAAGGTCTAATTACTTTTGTTTCTTCAGACATAAATTTCCCCTCCATATAAAATATTTTCGTTAAATGCAGTTTGGAATCTCCTGCCGGTATTTATAAAAAGTATATAAATATTATATATTTTTTATAAAATCGGCATTAACATTCCGTTAATGGAATCATAGCATATGGGGTCTGTTTATGCAATTACAAATATATTTATGCATTTCATAGGCAAAAACTTATGTTTTGCCCCAGTGGTTCTCCTTGAACTAAATTGCCATCAATGGTATCATCTAACATGGAAAGCGATGGATCTTAGATAATTTGTAAGTTTTTCTTCAAAATCCGTCCATGATTTTTCATTATACTTACATTAAAGTTGCAAAGAACCGGCGCCGGGCGCGGCGTCTGTATCGCCAAAGAAAAAGGAGGAATCTACATATGAATACACCCCAGAAAATACTGATCGGCGCAGCGGCGGCCGTCATCGTCATCGGCGGAGTGGCCATCGGCCTCACCTTAAAGAAGGCGCCGGATAAAATCGATATCTCCACCATCCACACGGAGGCAGCCACCGAGACCATGGCGCCCACCACCGCGGCTCCAACCACCGCTGCCCCGACCGAGGCGCCGACAGAACCGGCCGACGCCGGGACCGCCACCAGCGTAACCGCGATCCTGGCGAGCTACACCTCGGGCAAGGTCTCCATCCAGTACCCGGTGGTGGAGAAAATGAGCGACGAGCAGATGCAGGGCAAGGTCAACGAGCTGCTCAAGTCCAACGCCCTCTCCTTCATAAAGGCCAACGGCGTGGACGAGGCGAAGGACACCCTGGATATCAAGTGCAAGGTGATCTCCGTGGACCGCAAGCGAATCACCGCCACCTACACCGGCACCTACAGCGCCGACGGCGCCGCCCACCCGGTAAACGTCTTCTACGCCAACACCGTGAACTTGAGCCAGGCCGCGGATCTGGGCTTCAACGACTTCACCGACGCCTACACCATGGCCGGCTACGTGCTCAGCGACGACGTGGAATTTTCCGGTCTGTCCGCCGATGAGGCCAAGGCTGTGCTGGAGTACCGGAGCGGGCTGACCCTCGAACAGCTGACCGAGACCTTCAACCGGGCGGATTTCCCCCTCTCCTCGGACACCGTGTGGCCGGAATCCTTCAGCTACGAAAAGCAGGGCAAGGTCTGCTTCTCCCTTCCGGTGCCCCACGCGCTGGGAGATTATGTCATTGTTACCTTTGATCCCACCACCAAATAGGTTGCCTTACGCCGCCCTCTGAGCTATAATAGATATAATTCTAACAGATAAAGGAGCAGCTACAATCATGGAAAATGTAATGATCTTTGACCACCCGTTAATCCAGCACAAGATTTCCATTTTGCGCAACAAGAGTACCGGCACCAACGAGTTCCGCGCCCTGACCGAGGAGATCGCAATGTTGATGGGCTACGAGGCCCTGCGCGACCTTCCCTTGGAGGACGTGACCGTTGAGACCCCCATCGAGACCTGCCTGACCCCGATGATCTCGGGCCGCAAGCTGGCGGTTGTGCCGATTCTCCGCGCCGGACTGGGTATGGTCAACGGGATCCTGGCTCTGGTTCCCAGCGCCAAGGTGGGCCACATCGGCCTCTACCGCGACGAGGTAACCCACGAGCCCCACGAGTACTACTGCAAGCTTCCTGATCCCATCGACCAGCGCACCATCATCGTCACCGACCCCATGCTGGCAACCGGCGGTTCCGGCGTCGCAGCAGTTGACTTCATCAAGCAGCACGGCGGAAAGCGGATCAAATTCATGTCCATCATCGCGGCTCCCGAGGGCTTAAAGCGCCTTCACGAGGCCCATCCGGACGTCCAGATCTATGTGGGACACCTGGACCGCTGCCTGAACGAGAACGCCTACATCTGCCCCGGCCTCGGGGACGCGGGCGACCGTATCTTCGGCACAAAATAGCCGCAAATCCCATCGGATCATTGCAGGAGCGCCCACCGGCCTCCTGCATCAAAAAAACCTTCGGGCCCTCCCCGCAAGAGGAGGAACCCCGAAGGTTTTTTATTGCTGTGAAATTTTAATTACTTTACTACCTTGAGCCCTTTTCTGCCGCTCTCATCCTCCGGGATCTCCGGAGCGGGAGCTTCCTCTACCTCGCGCACTTCCTTCTCCACAATGTCATCCTTGGCTTTGTAGATGGAGTTTGCGGGCACACAGCCGCGCACGCTGGACAGCGGGTACACGTTGGTGTTCTTGCCGATCACGGTTCCGGGGTTCAGCACGCTGTTGCAGCCGACCTCCACGCCGTCGCCAAGCATTGCACCGAACTTCTTGAGGCCGGTCTCCTGATCGCCCTCCTCGGCGTGAACCTTCACCTGAGTCTTGTCGGACTTCACGTTGGAGGTCACGGCGCCGGCGCCCATGTGCGCCTTGTAGCCCAGGATGGAGTCGCCCACGTAGTTGTAGTGGGGAACCTGCACGCCGTCGAACAGAATGGCGTTCTTGATCTCACAGGAGTTGCCCACAACCGCGCGCTCGCCGATGATCACGCGGCCACGCAGGAACGCTGCCTGGCGGATGTCCGCGCCGGCGCAGATGATGGCCGGGCCGCCAAGGGCGATGGTGGGAGCCATTCTGGCAGTTTTGTGAACCCAGATATTCTTGCCGATCTTGCGGTAATCCTTCTCCGGAAGGGTTGCGCCAAGCTCTTCAATAAAACCTCCGATATCCTCCAGAACCTCCCACGGATAGGTCTTGCCCTCGAACAGACGGGCAGCGATGGTGTGGCTGGTATCAAACAGTTCTGTAATCTTCATCTCTTCTAGCTTCATGATGTGTCTCCTTTTTTATAAATACTGGCGGGCGAAACTGGCCGCTCCGCTGTTATTCCTTCGCTTTCTGGGCTTTCGGCTTGTAGTAGGCGGCCGCCCGGTCAAAATACTGGCGCATGTAGTACTGATTGTCCATGCGGATCACGTTCACGGTCCTTCCGGCCACAAAGCGCTCCAGCTTCTGCATGTACTCGTCGGAGGTGATAGAGCCCTCCGCCACGTAGGTTAAGCCCTTCTCCCAGCTGGCCGTCAGATCCGGGTTTAGGAGCTGACGGATGGAGTTGTCCACCACGTCGTAGACCATCTCCCCGAGAAGTGTGGGCGTGATCACCTGGGTCTTTTTGTTCAGGCTCAGGTACTTGATGTTGAACAGCTTCTTTAAGATCTCAGCCCGGGTGGCGCTGGTGCCGATGCCGCTTCCCTTGATCTGCGCCCGCAGCTCCTCGTCCTCGATCAGCTGCCCCGCGTTCTCCATCGCCAGGATCATGGATCCCGAGGAGTAGCGCTTGGGCGGGGATGTCTCCCCCTCCTTGATGAACAGATCCGCCAAGGTTAGTATATCACCTTTTTTCAATTTAGCAAGCATTTGCAGCAGCGCTTCCCGGCTGACCTGCTTCCTGGCCGGGGCCGCTCCCTCGGGGTTATCTCCCCCCGGTTCCTCGCCGCTCTCCTGCCGCTCCGCGCCCTGATCCTCGGCCAGAGTCTCCTCCACCGCGGTCTTTTTCGCCAGATTGACGTCCGCCACCTTCAGGTAGCCGGGCTCCGCCAGCACCTTGAAGTTTGCAAAAAAGTGCTCCTTCTCCCGCTCCAGCTCCAGGCTGTACTTCTGGTAGACGGCGGCCGGATAGAAAATGCTCAAAAACCGGCGGCAGATCACCTGGTATACCTTCTCCGACAGCGGCGGCAGGCTTCTCAAGTTCCCAAGGCCCTGCCCCGTGGGGACGATGGCGTAGTGGTCCGTGATCTGCTTGTCGTTGACGTAGCGGGTCTTCGCGATCCCCTTGTAGCTCCCCGAGGCCAGAACCTCCTCTGCGAAGGCCGCCATGGGGCCGTAGTGCGTGAGGCCGCCGATGTTCTTGTGGATCTCCTTGGCCACCGCCGTGGACAGCACTCGCGCGTCCGTTCTGGGGTAGGTAACCATCTTGCGCTCGTACAGCTCCTGGACCACCTTTAAGGTCTCGTCGGGGCTGATTTTAAACATCTTGGAACAGTCGTTCTGCAGCTCGGCCAGGTTGTAGAGCAGCGGAGGATTTTTGGTCTCCTTCTTCTTCTCCTTGGCCAGGACTGCCGCGGTGAGCGGCGGATTGGCCGTGAGCTTTTTGATCAGCTCCTCGGCGGTCTTTCGCTCCTTAAATCCGTTTTCCTTGTACAGAAACGGGGTTCCGAAGTACGCAGAGCCCTCCACGGCCTTCCACTCCGCCTCAAAGGGCACCGGCTCCGTCTCGCCCGGCGCCTCGAAGGCACCGATCACCCGGTAGAAGGGCGTCTTGACGAACTCTCTGACCTCCCGCTCCCGGCGCACCACCATGCCCAGCACGCAGGTCATGACCCGGCCCACAGACAGCACCGTGTAGCGCTCCCTCAGGTAGTTGGCCATGACGGGGCCGTACTTTAAGGTCAGGGCCCGGGAGAAGTTGATCCCCATCAGGTAGTCCTCCTTGGCCCTCAGATACGCGGAGGCGGACAGATTGTCGTACTCCGACTCGTCCTTCGCCTCGCGGATTCCCCGCAGGATCTCCTCCTCGGTCTGGGAGTCGATCCACACCCGTTTCTGCGCCTTGCCCTTCACTCCGGCCATCTGCGCCACCAGGCGGTAGATATACTCTCCCTCTCGCCCGGAGTCCGTACATACATAAATTGTATCCACATCCGGCCGGTTTAATAACCCCTTCACAATCTCAAACTGCTTGGAGACGCTCCCGATCACCTCGTACTTGAACTCCCTGGGGAGAAACGGCAGCGTGCCGATGCTCCACCGCTTGTACTTGGGGTCGTAGACCTCGGGGTAGCTCATGGTCACCAGATGGCCCACACACCAGGTCACGATGGCCTGCTCCGACTCGATATAGCCGTCCCCTCTGCGCCCTCGCAGCTTCAGCGCGTCCGCAAACTGCTGCGCCACGCTGGGCTTTTCTGCTATGTATAATGCTTTTGACATCGAATCCCTCATTTTCTGCTGGCCCGGCCTCCAGGGAAGCCGGACACGTATCTATTAGTATACCATTAATCGGCCCCGATGACAATGAAAAATTGCACCCCTTTACCACCCCTCCTCAGCGAAACGGCCCCGGATGCACGGCATAAGCCTTGCATCCGGGGCCGGACAGATCTGATTTATTTTGTGAGGAACCGGTAGACGGTCACTGTGTGGTACTCCTCCCCCGCCTTCAGAACGGGAGACGGGAACTGGGGCTTGTGCACCGCATCCGGGTAGTACTGGGTCTCAAAGCAGAACGCGTGGCGCGGGCCGTACTTTGCGCCGCCCTTGCCCGGCAGTTCGCCGTTTAAGAAATTGGCGGTGTAAAACTGGATTCCGGGGAGATCCGTGTAGGTCTCCATCACGCGGCCGCTGGCCGGGTCGTAGGCCTTCGCCGCCAGGGACAGCTCCCCCGCCGGGTGGTCAAGCACCCAGTTGTGGTCGTAGCCCTTGCCCAGAATCAGCGCCTCAAAGTCCTCGCCGATATCCCGGCCGATGGGCTTCATCTCGGTGAAGTCCATGGGCGTCCCGGCCACGGGAACAATCTCGCCGGTGGGGATGGACACCGCGTCCGCGGGCGTATACCTGGTGGCATTCAGCCACACCTCCTGCTTCATCACATCCCCGCTGTCGTGGCCCGCGAGGTTAAAATAGCTGTGGTTCGTAAAGTTGGCCACCGTCTCAGCGTCGCTCACCATCCGATACTCAAGTTCCAGGCTGTTATCCCCCTTCAGCGTGTAGCTCACCGTGATCCGGGCGTTTCCGGGATACCCCTGGTCCCCGTCCGGGCTCTCCAAAGAGAAATCCAGGCGGCTGCCCTCAGCGCTCTCCAAAGCTGCGCAGTCCCAAAGGCGGTCGTGGTAAAAATTCGGGCCGCTGTGGAGATTGTTGGGGCCGTTGTTGGCCTCCAGCTTGTAGTCCTTACCGCCCAGCGTGATCACCGCGCCCCCGATGCGGTTGGCGTTGCGGCCGATGGGCGCCCCGAAATGGGGCGGATTTTTCCGGTAGCTCTCCAGGTCATCGTAGCCTAAAACCACATCCGCAAGCTTGCCGTCCCTGTCCGGCACCATCATGGACACCCACACGCCACCCAGGGTGATAAAGGAGGCGGACACGCCGTTTTTGTTGGTCAGCGTGTATTTGTATACCTCCTTGCCGTCCTGCATACAACCAAAAATCTCTTTTGCTATCGCCATAATCTTCCTCGCTTCCTTGTACCTCTAACCGGTCCTTCTATTTCGCCTCAATATACCCCTTCGCGGTCAAAAGCTCCGCGCACAGCACCGCGCCGCCGGCCGCGCCGCGCACCGTGTTGTGGGACAGCCCCACAAACTTGTAATCGTACACCGTGTCCTCTCTCAGGCGGCCCACGGACACGCCCATGCCGTTCTCAAAGTCCACGTCCAGAGACACCTGGGGACGGTTATCCTCCTCCAGATACTGGATAAACTGCTCCGGCGCGCTGGGAAGCTTTAACTCCTGGGGAAGTCCCTTAAAAGCTCTCAGGCGCTCGATCAGCTGCTCCTTGGTGGGCTTTTTGCGGAATTTCACAAACACGGCGGCCGTATGTCCGTTGAGCACGGGTACGCGGATGCACTGGCAGGTGATCACCGGGCTCTCGGCCTTCACGATCACGCCGTCCTCCACCTTGCCCCACAGCCTTAAGGGCTCCTGCTCGCTCTTCTCCTCCTCGCCGCCGATGTAGGGGATGATGTTGCCCTCCATCTCCGGCCAGTCCTTAAAGGTCTTTCCGGCGCCGGAGATCGCCTGATATGTAGTGGCCACCACCTCGTAGGGCTCGAACTCCTTCCAGGCCGTCAGCACCGGAGCGTAGCTCTGGATGGAGCAGTTGGGCTTCACCGCGATGAAACCGCGCTTTGTCCCCAGGCGCTTTCTCTGGGCCGGGATCACGTCGAAGTGCTCCGGGTTGATCTCCGGCACCACCATGGGCACATCCGGCGTCCAGCGGTGGGCGCTGTTGTTGGAAACCACCGGGGTCTCGGTCTTTGCGTAGGCCTCCTCGATGGCGCGGATCTCCTCCTTGGTCATGTCCACGGCGCTGAACACGAAGTCCACGCCCGCGGCCACCTTCTCCACCTCGTTTACGTTCATCACCACCAGCTTTTTCACGGCCTCGGGCATCGGGGTGGTCATTTTCCAGCGGCCTCCCACGGCTTCCTCATAGGTCTTTCCGGCGGAACGGGGGCTGGCGGCAACCGTCACCACCTCGTACCAGGGATGATTCTCCAGCAGGGAGATAAAGCGCTGGCCCACCATGCCCGTGGCGCCCAAAACTCCAACTCTCAACTTCTTTTCCATAATCATTACTCTCCTCATTGTCCTATTTTCCGCCGGGAGGTCCGCTTTCCTACGGTACAGCGGCGAATCTTTCCCTATCCTATACCAAACTGCGGAAAAAATCAAGATTTATTCGCGAGAAAAATACATTTGTACGTCCATCACAAACACACATGCAATTTTGTGTGCGAAACCGTCATTTTTCGCCCGGTGCGCAGCAGAGCCCGCCTATCTACAGCCGCACCTTGCTGCCCTTCCCGTCGCGCTTAGCCATCTTGAGCCGGTTCATGTGGACCTCCTTGCCCTTGTAGACTATCACCGGGTCCTCGCCCAGCAGGTAGATGGCCTCCAGCTCCTCGTTCTTCGCCAGCTTGATGCCGCGGACACCCCTGGCGTTCTTCTTCATCACCGAGATCTCCTCCAGCATAAAGCGCAGGAACACGCCTCCCGTGGTCTGAATCACGGCCTCCGTCTGGCCCTCCACCGGGGTCACGCTCACCAGCGAGTCTCCCTCCTGGAGCTTGGTGGCGGCCACCGTGCGGTTGTTTGTCTCAAACTCCTCCGCCGGGACCTGCTTCACCTGGGCCATCTTCGTGGCGAACACCAGCATCTTCCCCTTCACGTCCTGGGCGCTCGTCAGGTAGACGATCACCTCCTTCGTGCCGTCGAACTTGCTTAAGTTGTCGATGGGCGTTCCCTTGTCGCGCAGCTTGCCGGAGGGCACATCCATCACCTTCAGCTGGTGTAAGTTACCCGCGTCGGTGAAGATAAGCAGCTTGTCCGTGTTTAAGCAGCGCACCACGTGCACCTGCTCCGTGTCCACCGTCTCCCGGTTGCGCTCGTAGGCCGCCCGGTCCAAAAGCTTGCAGTAGCCGAACCGGTCCATGACGAACACCACCTCCTGGACCTCCACGGCGGACTCGTCGTACACCGCCTCCGGGCCGTCCTCGATGGCGGTCCTTCTGGGCACTGCAAACTCCTTCTTGATGGCCTCCAAATCGTCCTTGATCACCCGGTTCATGGCCGCGCGGCTGCCCAGGATCTTCTGGTAGCTCTCGATCTTCTTAAGCGTTTCCCTGTGCTCCTTCTCCAGGGCCAGAATCTCCAGTCCGATCAATTTGTACAGGCGCATCTCCAGGATCGCGGAGGCCTGGCGCTCCGTAAAGTGAAGCTTTTTCGCGTCCGCCTCGAAGCCCGGCGTCTTAAACTGGATGTTTGTCACGTCGCCGGTGGTCAGGCACGCCCTGGCGTCCTTCAAGTTCTTGGAGCCGCGGAGCACGGCGATGATTAAATCGATGCAGTCGCAGGCCGCGATCAGTCCCTCCTGGACCTCCCGCTTCTCCTGCTCCTTCTGCAGCAGCACCCGGTACTTGCGCTCCGTGTTCTGGTACTGGAAGTCCAGGAAATTCTTTAGGATTCCCCGCAGATTTAAGGTCTCCGGCCTGCCGCCCGCGATGGCCAGCATGTTCACGCCGTAGGTGTCCTCCAGCTTTGTCTTCTTGTAGAGAATGTTGCGGATCTTCTCGATGTCCGCGTCCTTGCGCAGCTCCAGCACGATGCGGATGCCTTCCTTGTTGGACTGGTTGGAGATGTCCACCACGTCCGTCAGCTTCTTGCTCTCCACCAGGTCCGCCACGTCCATCAGAAACTTGTTGATGCCCGCGCCGATCATGGTGTAGGGAATCTGGGTGATCACCAGCTTGTCCTTGTCGGCCTTGCGCTTTCCAAGCTCCACCTCCAGCTTGCCCCGCAGCTTGATCTTGCCGCTGCCCGTCTCATAGATGGCCGGCAGGTCGCTCTTGTTGGCGATGATTCCGCCGGTGGGGAAATCCGGCCCCGGCATGAGCTCCATCAGCTCAGCGGTGCTGATGTCCGGGTTGTCGATGTAGGCGTTCACCGCGTCCACCACCTCGCCCAGGTTGTGGGGCGGGATGCTGGTGCTCATGCCCACGGCGATGCCCTCCGCGCCGTTGATTAACAGGTTGGGCACCCGCACCGGCAGCACCTCCGGCTCCTTCTCCGTCTCGTCGTAGTTGGGCACAAAGTCCACGGTCTTATCCAGGTCCTTTAGGTAGACCTCCTCCGCGAACTTCTCAAGCCTGGCCTCCGTGTAACGCATGGCGGCGGCCCCGTCCCCCTCGATGGAGCCGAAGTTTCCGTGTCCGTCCACCAGGGGCATCCCCTTCTTAAACTCCTGGCTCATCACCACCAGGGTCTCGTAGATGGAGCTGTCGCCGTGGGGGTGGTATTTACCCATGGTATCGCCCACGATACGCGCCGACTTTCTGTGGGGCTTGTCGTGGTTCAAGCGCAGCTCGCTCATGTCGTAGAGGACCCGGCGCTGCACCGGCTTTAAGCCGTCCCTGGCGTCCGGGATGGCTCTGGCCGTGATGACGCTCATGGAATAGTTCATGTAGCTGCGCTGCATCTCCTCGCTGTATTCGGTTTTCAGTATCTTTTCAGCCATATCGATCACAATCTCCTGATTCGTTCATTCTGCAATTTCTGCGTTTCCTACGCGTCAATCTCCGCCTCGTCGGCGTGCTCGTAGATAAACTCTCTTCTGGGGGCAACCTCGCTGCCCATGAGCATCTCCGTGATCTCCGAGGCCAGTCTGGCGTCCTCGATCTCCACCTGCTTTAACACCCGGCGCTCCGGGTCCAGGGTGGTCTCCCACAGCTGCTCCGCGTCCATCTCTCCGAGACCCTTGTAGCGCTGCAACGTAAAGTCTCCGGTGTGGGTCCTCCGGTAGCGCTCCAGCTCCTTCTCGTCGTAGAGGTACTGCTCCTGCCCCTTCTTGGGGATCACCTTGAACAGGGGCGGCATGGCGATGTACACGTGTCCGTTGTAGATAAGATCCGGCATGAACCGGTATAAAAAGGTCAGCAGCAGGGTGTCGATATGGCTTCCGTCCACGTCGGCATCCGTCATCAGTATAATCTTGTTGTAGCGCAGCTTCGTGATGTCAAAATCGTTCCCGTAGCCCTCGGAGAAGCCGCAGCCGAAGGCGTTGATCATGGTCTTGATCTCCGCGTTTGCCAGCACCTTGTCCATGGAGGCCTTCTCCACGTTTAAAATTTTACCGCGGATGGGCAGAATGGCCTGGTACTGGCGGTTTCTGGCCGTCTTGGCGGAGCCGCCTGCGGAGTCTCCCTCCACGATAAAGATCTCGCACTTCTCGGAGTCCCGGCTCTCGCAGTTGGCCAGTTTGCCGTTGCTGTCGAAGGAGAAACGGGACTTGGTCAGCATGTTGGTCTTGGCCTTCTCCTCGGCCCGGCGGATCTTTGCGGACTTCTCCGCGCAGCCGATCACGCTCTTTAAGACCTCCAGGTTCCGGTCAAAATACCGCTGCAATTCGTCCCCGGCCACGGTGAACACCGCCTTGGTGGCGTCCGCGCTGGCAAGCTTCGTCTTGGTCTGCCCCTCGAAGATGGGGTCCGGGTGCTTGATGGCCACCACGGCGGTCATGCCGTTTCGGGTGTCCGCGCCGGTGAAGTTGGCGTCCTTCTCCTTTAGGATGCCAAGCTCCCTGGCGTAGCTGTTGATCATGGCCGTAAATTTCGTCTTAAAGCCCGCCAGGTGGGTGCCGCCCTCCTGGGTGAAAATGTTGTTGCAGAAGCCCAGGATGTTCTCCTCGAAGGTGTCCACGAACTGTAAGGCCACCTCCACCTCCACCTTGTCGATGGTCCCCTTAAAGTAGATGGGATCGTGCACCGGGGTCTTCCCCGCGTTTAACTCCTTCACGTAGGAGACGATGCCCTCCGGCTCGTGAAAGAGGATCTGCTCGCTCTCGCCGGGGCGCTTATTTGCGTAGTATATGCTCAGGTTCGGGTTTAAGTAGGCGGTCTCGTGAAGCCTGCTCTTGAGCCAGTCTGCCTTGAAGCGGGTGCGCTCGAAGATCTCCCCGTCCGGCAGGAAATTGATCTGCGTTCCCGTCTCCCTCGTCTTTCCGATCACCGGCAGCAGGCCGTTCTCAAGGGGGATCACCGGCACGCCCTTCTCGTAGGCGTCGTGGTAGATTAAGCCGTCCCGGTACACCTTCACGTCCATGTGTGCGGACAGAGCGTTCACCACGGAGGAGCCCACGCCGTGGAGTCCGCCGCTGGTCTTGTACGCCTCATTGTCGAACTTTCCGCCCGCGTGAAGCGTGGCCAGCACCACCCGCTCCGCGGAGACCCCCTTCTTGTGCATCTCCACCGGGATTCCGCGGCCGTTGTCCCGCACCGTGCAGGAGCCGTCCTCCTCAAGCGTCACCCAGACCTTGCTGCAGAAGCCCGCCAGGTGCTCGTCCACCGCGTTGTCCACGATCTCGTAGATCAGGTGGTTTAAGCCCTTGGTGCCCACGCTGCCGATGTACATGCCCGGCCGCTTGCGGACCGCCTCCAGCCCCTCTAACACCGTGATGCTCTCGGCATTGTATGTTTGTTTTGCCATGATGAATGTTCCCTCCAATTGATATGTTGTGAATCTGCGCGCGCATTTACAGACATTATCAGACACAGGTAGCCCGGGAGCGCGCCGCCGCCGGGCAACCTGTGCCTGATAATGCCTGTTTCTCATGCCTACCGTGGATATTATACACAACAACGAGACCTTTTTGCAAGGCAATTTTCGCCGCACACAGCCCCCCTGCGCCGCTTTTATGCACTTTGAAACACAATTTTATGAAGGAAACTTATAAATCTTGATAAATTCCATTTGTATATTGCGCGTTTATCTCTTATAATAGTATCTGCGCAATGTTCTGACAAAGAGGATTTTTGCAAATGATATATAACGTAAAGGAGTGTTTAATTATGGAAGAACGTTTAGTAGGCACAATATCCCGGGGAATCCGCTGCCCCATCATCCGCCAGGGGGATGACCTGCCCGCAATCGTAGTGGATGCGGTGCTCAATGCCTCCGCCAGCAAGGACTACGGCTTCCCCATTCTGGACCGCGACGTGGTCGCCGTGACGGAAGCGGTGGTCGCACGCGCCCAGGGCAACTACGCCACCACAGACCAGATTGCGGCCGACGTGCGGGCCAAATTCGGCGACGCGACGGTGGGTGTGATCTTCCCCATCTTAAGCCGCAACCGTTTTTCTATCTGTTTAAAGGGCATCGCCAAGGGCGTGAAGAAGATGGTTCTCATGCTCTCCTTCCCGGCCGACGAGGTGGGCAACCATCTGATCGACGAGGATGAGCTGGATGCCAAGGGCGTGAATCCCTGGACCGACGTGCTGAGCGAGGCCAAGTACCGCGAGCTGTTCGGCTACACCAAGCATCCCTTCACCGGCGTGGACTATGTGGAGTACTACAAGGAGCTGGTAGCCGCCGAGGGCGCTGAGGTGGAGATCGTGATGGCCAACGACTGCCGCAAGATCTTAGACTACACCGACTGCGTCATCTGCTGTGACATCCACTCCCGCGCAAGAAACAAGCGCCGCCTGCTGGCTGCCGGCGCCAAGAAGGTCTGCTGCCTGGATGAGATCCTGACCGAGTCCGTGGACGGCAGCGGCTTCAACGAGAACTACGGACTGCTGGGCTCCAACAAGGCCACCGAGGACAGCATCAAGCTGTTCCCCAGAGACTGCCAGCCCTTCGTGGACCGCGTGCAGAAGATGATTTTTGAGCGCACCGGCAAGAACGTGGAGGTTATGGTCTACGGCGACGGCGCCTTCAAGGATCCGGTTGGAAAGATCTGGGAGCTGGCGGATCCGGTGGTAAGCCCCGCCTACACCCCTGGCCTGGAGGGACAGCCCAACGAGATCAAGCTTAAATACCTGGCGGACAACGACTTCGCGGATTTGAGCGGCGAAGCCCTCAAGGAGGCCATCTCCGAGCGCATCCGCACCAAGGACTCCAACCTGGTCGGAAGCATGGTTTCCCAGGGAACTACCCCCCGCCGCCTCACCGACTTAATCGGCTCTCTCTGCGACCTGACCTCCGGCTCCGGCGACAAGGGAACCCCGGTGATCTACGTGCAGGGCTACTTCGACAACTACACCAAATAGACTGTCCGGCACAGTCAGGGAGGCTGCGATGAAAAAATTAATCAAAAGCGATCCCATCACGGCTGCAGCCCGGACTCAGATCGGCGTGATCCCCGTCTTTGCCCTATGCTCTGTGGGCGTTTTGGCGGGGATCACGCTGTTTGTCATGCTGCTCACGGACTGGTCCTTCGCGATGCCCTACTACCATCTGGACAGCACCGCAAAGCTGGCGGCCTTTGAGGCCGGCTGCGGAAAGAGCGGGCTCATGGCGTCTGACGGGCTTGAGACCTGGGGGGACACCATCGCGGTGACCACCAACTCCACGAACCTGATCTCCTTCGGCGGGGCGGTGGCGCCTGTGGGGAGCACCTCCTATGACACCGAGTACCAGATGTACTACCGCTATATGGAGGACGAGGACGGCGGCGCCCTGGCCGCTCTGGCCTGCCCCCTGGGCAAGACGCCCCCGGCGGAGGGGTATGTGGATGTGCACAAGTTCGACCGCGACCTGACGGAATCCTTCCTGCGAAAGGCGCAGTCCGACGGCCTGAGCGGAGTGGACGTCTACTTTTACAAGATCGAACCGCACACACAGCCCATCTGGCTCAAGTACGTCGTTTACCTGACCTTTGTGGCTGTCGCGCTCCTGTGGATCCTCATCCTTCCGGGATTTACCTGGATCCAGAAGCACACGGCCATCGGCAGGCGCATCGGGCAGTTCGGCGCCTTTGAGGAGTTAAAGCCCCGCATCCTGGCGGATTGGCAGAATCCCCTCTACGCCTCCTTCACCCAGTTTGTGGGGAGACATTACCTGATGTTAAACGACCGCAGCGGCCCGTTCCACTCCGTGCGGTGGTATTTCTATCCCCTGACCCGCCTGTCCCAGGTGAAAATGACTCCGGATCCTGCGGACCCGGAGCGCTGCTTCCGCCTGACGCTCACCATGGACGACGGACACCGTTTTGCGGTCTATCTGTACACGGACGCTGCGAACGCAAAGCAGGTGGAGGGAATTCTCTGCGCATTCGGCGGCGCGTCGGCGAGATAACGCGGCATTTGGCTACAATTAAAAAGCGAAGCACACGGCACACGGTGATCTTCTCACCGGGCCGGTGCTTCGCTTTTTTCGTCCGCTCTCTGTACATTTTCTGCGCCCCGCGGAATAAATTTTCCTGCGATGTCCATAATTTTCCTAGAAATGAAATCACAGATCAAACGGCTTTGCAAAGCCGGGACGGAGGCAAAACATGCGAATACCTAAACACATCGGAATCATCCCTGACGGAAACCGACGCTGGGCAAAGGAGAAGGGGCTTGAGAAACAGGACGGCTACGGCCACGGCATCTCCCCGGGGCTGGCGCTCTTTGACACCTGCCGCAGCCTGGGGATCCAGGAGATGTCCTTCTACGGCTTCACCGTAGACAACACCAAACGCCCCGCCATCCAGCGTGAGGCCTTCACGAAAGCCTGTGTGGGGGCCGTGAAGGCCATCTCCGGCGAGGATGTGAGC
The DNA here is from genome assembly GCA_900555045.1 of uncultured Clostridium sp. Lineage (GTDB taxonomy): Bacteria > Bacillota > Clostridia > Lachnospirales > Lachnospiraceae > Enterocloster. The sequence continues at coordinate 31,117 of USJW01000050.1, forward strand.
CTCCTGGTGGTGGGCAACACCTCCTCCCCCATGTTTCCTGCAGAGCTGCTCCCGTACGCCGTCAGGCACGACTTCGGTGCCGGAGGCATGAAGATCAACTTTCTGGTGAACTACAGCTGGGAGTGGGACTTAGGCCTTAAGGGCGGCTCCATCGGCCCCGCCCTAAAAACCGCCGACGTCTCCCGCATCGATCTCATCATCCGCTGGGGCGGAAGAAGGCGGCTCTCCGGCTTCCTGCCGGTCCAGTCGGTGTACTCGGACTTCTACGTGGTGGACGACTACTGGCCGGATTTCACGCCGGACCACATCTACCAGGCCATAGACTGGTATTCCCGCCAGGATATCACGCTGGGAGGATGAGGCGGCGGCCCGCTCTCCCACTCATATTTTCGCGTCCCGCCGCATAGATATATAACAGAACCCCATGAAAGGAGAACTGTTATAGCATGACCATTCACCCCTTCTGTACAAGCCTGATGCGATACCGGCAAATCCAATTCCTGGCGGAGGCCTATTACCGGCACAAGGTGGGGCGCCCCTGCTTTATCATGCGCCAGAATGAGCGCTGGACAATCGTCACCCTGGAAATGTGATGTGCTACGCCTCGTATCCCAGCTTCAGGGTGATGAGCGCGTCCTCCGTGACCGCCTCGTCCGGCGGTGCCGTGTATCCCTCCAGTACATATTTAAGATTGTCCTCCATCTCGCCGCACTCCTCCAGGCACCGCCTGCGGAACTTGTCGATGTTCTCCCCCACCTCCGGCTGGGGCATGGGCAGGCCCGCGCGCTTGTAGGCGATCCCCGCCGCGCAGGTGAGCTCCTTGTTGTTGATCAGCTTTGCCGGCGGGTTGAAAATCTCAATCTTCAGCTTTACCGACGTGAGCGTCAATTCATATACCATAGGTTTCCCTCCCTGTTCTGGTTCATTTCCCCCCTCCGCTTCCGGCCGCGGGGCGAAAATTTTATTTTTTTCTCACAATACTCTTGAAACTTTTTCCAATTTGCAATATATTATAAACTGATTTTCTACAAAAGGAGCATGGGTATGGAACTTGATCACTTATTAAATGAACTCAAATTAAAGTATTCTTTCAACCAGGCGGACGCCAAGGAGCTGTCCGGCTTCCCGGATCTGGATGTCCGCTTCGTGCTGGACGATTCCCACATCAGCAGACTGGTTGAGAAGGCCAACCGGCTGAACGCCATCGTGGAGTCCTGCGCCAACGTGGTGACCATCTTCGACTCCACCACCCCGAAGGAGGAGCTGCTAAAGACATCCATCCGCTGCGTGGGGAGCAACGAGCTGCACATCTACACCACCCAGTCCATGATCAAGCTTCTGGTGGAAGCGCTGTTCGACTGATCCGGCTGTTTTTAAAGCCGTCCCGGTATTTAAGTCACAACCGGGGCGGCTTTTTTCGGCGCTGAGCGCTGAGAGCCAAGGCATACGGCAATCGCCCGCAGGCTTTGCCAGCGGCCAAGACATACAACAAAAGCCCCTGTATTCCAGGGGCCTCGTGTTCAGCAGATGACGGGAATCGAACCCGCCTCCTCAGCTTGGGAAGCTGATATTC
>USJW01000051.1 GCA_900555045.1 uncultured Clostridium sp.
ATATATAAAAAAGTAATCAAAAATAGAGTATATTTGATAAAAGTTACAATAAAAATGTTGACATGTGTGACAAGTAATGATAATATTGGGTCAAACGCAAGACTCTGATAATATTAATAATAAGATTAATGTTGTATCGAAAGAAGGGAGTGATGGTATCAGAATGGGAAAATATCTTTTAAAAAGGCTGTTGGTTGCGATCCCTGTATTTCTTGGTATCACCGTGCTGGTTTATGTTATGTCATCGCTGGCACCAGGGAGCCCAATTGAACTTCTCATGTCGGATCCATTTGCTACTGCGGCTGATATTGAGAAGAAACGGAGGGAACTGGGGCTGGACAAGCCGGTGTTTGTGCAGTATCTCATATGGCTTAAGCAGCTGCTCGCCGGGAATTTCGGGATGTCTTACCGGACGTATGGGAAAGTTTTAGATATGGTGCTGGTCCGGATTGGTCCTACCCTGGTTCTCACTGTATCGGCTACACTGCTGTCTATTGTGATTGCTGTACCTATGGGAACTATAGCGGCATACAAACCTTATTCCGGCTGGGATTATTTGTCATCAGGGCTTTCATTTGCCGGGGCGGCGACTCCAAACTTTTTTGCTGCGCTGTTGCTGATCTATATCTTCTCCGTCCAGTTTAATCTGCTGCCCACCGGCGGCATGTATGACGCCTCCGGCCCACGCACATGGGGAGTGCTGTTTCGCCATCTGCTGATGCCGGCGTTGGTATTGTCCCTTCAGCAGGTAGGATCGTTTATCCGCCAGATGAGAGGAAGCATGATGGAGGTGCTGGGGGAGGACTACATAAGGACGGCCAGGGCAAAGGGAGTAAAGGAACAGAGAGTACTGATCCGCCATGGGTTGAGAAATGCTCTCATCCCCATTGTGACACAGATAGGCATGAACATCCCGTTTTTAATCGGCGGTGCGGTTATCACGGAACAGATATTTGGATGGCCAGGGCTCGGCAGCCTTATGGTAACATCCATCCAGGCCAGGGACTATCCGGCCATCATGGGAATCACCGTGTTTATCTCGCTGGCGGTATTGCTGGGCAACATTCTGGTGGATGTCATCTATACATTTTTGGATCCTCGTATCCGCTACGATTGACGGGAGGTGAATATGGTGCATAAAAAAGAGAGCCAGAGGCGTTCCTACTGGCGGGATGTGCTGGAGCGATTTACCAGACATAAGCTGGCTATGGGCGGACTGATCATTATTTTGGCTGAGCTTGCGATTGTCATTCTGCTGCCGCTTGTTATGAAGTTGAACCCCTACTCCATGGACGCGGTGGGCGGCTTTGGGGCAGCCCCCAGCACTGCCCATATCCTTGGAACCGATGAGGTGGGGAGAGATGTTTTTGCGAGGCTTATTTATGGGGGAAGAACCTCACTGTTTGTTGGAATTTTATCCGCGCTGATCAGCCTGTCCATCGGAGTCCCATTAGGGCTGGTGGCCGGATACTGCAGAGGTGCGCTGGGAATTGTCATCATGCGTCTGGCCGATGTCTTCATGTCGGTTCCATCCATGATTCTTGTGCTTGTGCTGGTCGCGGTTATCGGGCCGTCCATCCAGTCGGTTACAATTGTCATCGGGATTATGGGATGGCCTCAGTTTGCAAGACAGCTGTACGGCAGTGTACTGTCCGTCCGCGAGAAGGACTACGTGGAAGCAGCGGTGGCGATCGGCGAGAAGAATGGCCGCATCATGAGAAAGTATATTTTGCCGAATGCGTTTGCGCCGGTAATTATAACCTTCACCTTCAGTATTGCCAGCGCGGTATTGCAGGAATCAGGGCTGAGCTTTCTCGGCATGGGTGTCCAGACACCGCAGGCCTCCTGGGGAAATATTATGTATGCGGCACAGTCGATTACTATTTTATCTCAAAAACCATGGATGTGGATACCGCCGGGGGTGGCGCTGTTGCTCACAGTCCTCAGTTTTAATTTCTTTGGCGACGGGATCAGGGATGCCTTGGATCCCAAGATGAAACTTTAGAACCTGATAGGCAGTAAATTATGAAAAGGAGAAGAAGGATGAAAAAGGTAACATTATTGATGGCATTGACATTATCGCTCACACTGCTTGGCGGATGTGCGCCAAAAGATCCGAGCGCGCCCTCTGAACAGAGTGTGAATACGACCCAGACTGCCGCGGCCTCCGGACAGAGCGCGGCGGCAAGCGCCCCGGCGGAAGCGAAGGAAAAGACCGTGGTGGCTGCGATCACGTCCCCGTGGACCAATCTGTACCCATATGAGATTTCCGGAACCTACGATGAGATTTTGAATATCACAATTTTTGACCGTCTGATGGATGTTTCCATGGATGGTGAGCTGATTCCCAGGGAGGCAAAGAGCTGTGAGATTTCGGAGGACGGCAAGACATTTACGGTGACTCTGGATGACAAGGCCACCTGGCACGACGGGGAAAAGGTGACCGCGGACGATGTGGTCTGGTCGTTCCAGATTTCCACGAACAAGGAATTGTCCGTCAGCCGCCGGTATCTGATGAATATTTTTGAGGGAACCGACGATGAGGGAATGGAACTGTCCGACAAGAGTGTGGGAGTGAAGAAAATTGACGACTACACCATTGAGATGACCATGAAAGCTCCGTCGGACCCGGCTACGGTGTTTAACACGCTGAAGCAGTTTGTGGTGCTGCCCAAGCACCTGCTGGAAGACATTCCGCTGGCACAGATGCACAAAAACGAGTTCTGGCAGAAGCCCATCGGGTCAGGTCCATTTATGTATGACTCACAGATTTCGGGGGAGCGGGTGGAATTGGTTGCCAATCCCGGATATGAGCTGGGACGCCCGGACATCGACCGCCTTGTCATCCGTGTCGTTCCCGCGGCCAATATTGTATCCGGCCTGATGAACGGGGAAATAGACATGAATATGGGCGGAATTGGCAGAATTCAGCCGGTTGATTTTGATACCTTAAAGTCCAGCGACAATCTGGTGGTGGAATCGATTCCCAGCTATGATTTCCAGTATATGGCAATCAATGACCGGAGGGAGTACCTGACAGATGACGTGAAGCGCGCCATGAATATGGCCATCAATAAGCAGATGATCGTTGACCAGCTGTTGTACGGGCACGGCACGGTTATGAAGAGCGTATGGCCGGAGAGCCACCCGTATTATGCGGATCTTGACTGGGATACCTATAATCCGGATGAAGCGAAGAAGCTGTTAGAAAAGGCGGGATGGGATAGCAGCAGGGAGCTGGTGATGCTGGTGCCGACGGGCAATACGGTCCGTGAGCAGTCCTCAGCGATTATCCAGCAAAACCTGGCGGATATAGGAATCAAGGTCAGCATCCAGACATCGGACTTTGCAACCGTTATGGCAACCTGCTTTGAGGGCAACATGGATCTGGCGCTGCTTGGCAGCTCGGGGACGGTAGAACCGCACGAGGTTTCCACCCAGTTCATGCCGGATGCGACGACCAATTTCTCTAATATTCAGTCCGATGAGTACTACAACTGTTTCCTGGAGGGATTGAAATATACGACCTTTGAGGAGCGCTATCCGTACTACGAGAAGTTCCAGAAGCTGTTAAAAGAACACACACCGTATGTGACGCTGTACAGCCCCGACGTGATTCAGGCCTATAACAAGCGCTTGAGCGGTCTGGACACCAGAAACTTCTGCCAGACCACCTACGAGGTATGGAACTGGAAGGTCAGTGAATAGTGGACTGAAAAATGACCGACGGAAAGGTGGGGTGATGATGGCTCCGATACTGGAAGTGAAAAATTTAAAGACATGTTTTCACGGAAAAGACGGGATTGTCGCGGCAGTGGACGGCGTGTCGCTGAGTGTGGAGCCGGGGAAGACTCTGGGAATTGTTGGAGAATCCGGATGTGGAAAAAGCGTGACAGCGTTATCCATCCTCAAGCTTCTTCCCTCAAAAACCGCTCATATTGAACCAGGTTCTTCGATTATGCTGGACGGAAACGAGCTGTCAGGTATGACGGGGGCTGAGATGTGCCGGATAAGAGGGCGGGAGATATCCATGATATTCCAGGACCCGATGACTTCCTTAAATCCGGTGATGACGATCGGAAGCCAGATGGCGGAGGCATTCCGCGCCCATACAAAGATGAGCAAGGGGGAGGCGTGGAAACGATCTGTGGAAATGCTGGCCAAGGTGGGAATCCCGGCGCCGGAAAAACGGGCGGGAGAATATCCGCACCAGCTGAGCGGAGGCATGAAGCAGCGGGTGATGATCGCCATGGCGTTGTCCCAGCGGCCCAAGGTGCTGATTGCCGACGAGCCAACCACTGCTCTGGACGTAACCATTCAGGCACAGATCCTGGATCTGATGGAGCACTTGAAGCGTGAGTTTAACACGGCGATTCTTTTGATCACTCACGACATGGGAGTAGTGGCGGAGATGGCGGACGAGGTGATCGTCATGTATGCGGGGCAGGTGATGGAACAGGCAGACGCAAAGGCGCTGTTTAAGAATCCGCTTCACCCTTACACAAAAGGGCTTCTGGCCTCGATACCAAGACTGGACGAGAATGTTGAACGGCTGCACACGATTAACGGGAATGTGCCGAACTTGAATGAGATGCCGGCGGGCTGCCGGTTCTCCACCCGGTGCTCAGAGGCGAGGGAGTGCTGCCGTAAAAATCGGCCGGAGGCGTATGATGTCAACGGGCATCTGGTGCGTTGTTTTAAATATTCAGAGGAGGGGCGGGAATGGATCAGCAATCATTGTTAAGAATTGACGGCCTGAAAAAGTATTATCCTGCCTCGCGCGATTTCTTTGGCAGACCCGTTCAATATGTAAAGGCGGTGGACGGCGTCAGTTTGGATATCAGGCAGGGGGAGACCCTGGGGCTTGTGGGGGAGAGCGGATGCGGCAAATCCACTCTGGGAAAAAGCCTGCTGAGACTGATTGAGCCCAGCGGTGGTCACGTCTATTTTAAGGGCGAGGATGTGACATCGTACGGCAAACATGAGATGAGGATGATGAGGCAGAAGCTGCAGATTGTGTTTCAGGACCCGTACTCATCCCTCAATCCCCGGATGACTGTTTTTGAGACGATCTGTTCCCCCCTGGAAGCCTTTGGAATCGGCGACCGCGCGGAGCGGGAAAAGAAGGTTATGGAGCTCATCGAGTATGTCGGTTTAAGCCGCCAGCAGCTGCACCGCTATCCCCATGAGTTTTCGGGGGGACAGCGGCAGAGGATGATTATTGCCCGGGCTCTGATCCTGAATCCGGAGTTTGTTGTGTGCGACGAGCCGGTCTCCGCCCTGGATGTGTCCATCCGCAGCCAGGTGCTGAATCTGATGCAGGATATACAGCGGGAGCGGCAGCTGACCTTTCTGTTCATCTCCCATGATCTGAGCGTGGTGAAACATATCAGTGACCGGGTGGCGGTGATGTATCTGGGTAAGGTGGTGGAGCTGGCGGATAAGGAGGAACTGTTCTCGGCTGCCGGACATCCGTATACAAAAGCACTGATGGCGGCAATCCCGATACCGGATGCAGAGGTGAAACGGGAACGGGTGATACTGACTGGCGATGTGCCGAGCCCCCTAAATCCACCGACCGGCTGCCGGTTCCATACCAGGTGCCCGTACGCAGTGAAACGGTGCGAGGAGGAGGAACCGGAGCTGAAAACCATACGGCCGGGGCATTACCTGGCTTGTCATTTGTACGAAGAATTGAGAGATAAGGAGCAGGGACAGAGATGAAACGAGTAGCGATAATTAACGGAAATGTATTTGACGGAAACCATGAACAGCTGAAGCAGCATGCGAATGTCGTCATTGAAGATAATATGGTGAAGGAAATTACCGGAGATGAGATATCGCTGGAGCAATTCGACGAAGTAATTGACGCGGGTGGGAGAACGGTGATTCCGGGGCTGATCGATGCCCATGTTCACCTGGCCCTCAGCGGCGGCGGTGCTGAGATGGAGCGGATGCGGGCGGATGAGACCGCTATCCGGGCCTGCAAAAATGCGGAAGAGATGCTGATGAGAGGGTTCACCACCGTGCGCGATGCGGGCGGTATGGTGTGGGGGCTAAAGCACTGTATTGACACCGGATATACCACAGGACCCCGCATCTTTCCGAGCCACTCCGGGATTGGCCAGACCAGCGGCCATTGTGACAACCGGCCGGGGCCGGCTCATCAGAGGACATTGACCGGATACATGTCGCCGGTGATGGATAACCGGGTGTGGATTTTGGCGGACGGCGTGGATGAAGTGCTGAAGGCAACCAGGGATCAGCTGTTTTTGGGGGCCTCACAGATTAAGCTGTTTTTGGGCGGCGGTATCGCCTCTGTGTTTGATCCGCTTTTTACCGTGCAGTACACAGAGGAGGAGATAAGGGCGGCCGTTCAGGCGGCGAAGGATTACGGCACCTATGTCATGGCTCATCTCTATACCTGTGAGTCGATGCAGAGGGCGGCCAGAGCGGGAGTTATGAGTTTTGAGCACACTCAGCTGATGGACGATGAGACGGCAAGAATCATCCAGGATAAGGGAATCTGGGTATGCCCGTGTCCGACATTCGCGGAGGACTCCATGATGGATTTCATCGTGTCGGACGATATGGTGAAAAAATACAATATTGTTCGGAAGGGAGTTGTGACTCAGACAGAGCTGATCATAAAATATGGTCTGAACATGGTATTTGGCACGGATATGGCCACCAACAAATACTTCTGTGAAGAAAACCAGCTCAAGGCATTTTCCGCCTTTAAAGAACGGTTTGGAAGCTTTGAAGGGCTGCGGTCCGCCACCGGCCGGGTACATGATCTGTTTAAGCTGAGTACTTACCGGAATCCGTATCCGGAAGGAAAGCTGGGAGTCCTGGAGGAAGGCTCCTTCGCGGATCTGCTGATCGTGGACGGCAACCCGGTGGAGGATCTGGACTTGCTGACGGATAAGAACAATATGCGGGTGATCATGAAGGATGGGGTGATTTATAAAAATACACTGGGAGTATCAGAGAAGCGGTAATGAAAATGGCTCCTTGCCGGAAAATTGCTTTATAGCAGTTTTTCCAGGCAAGGGGCCATTACACTTTAAATTCCCCATTGCAACCGCCCAACCCATTGCGCTATAATAACTGCAATGGCAGCCAGGGCCATTCAACGATTGCCCTGGCATTCGTGACAACATTAGGAACGGGGGTATGTGCAACTGGTGGGTAAGACATTGAGCGGCATTCTTGCACTTCCGGAATGCCAAAGGATGAAGGTGATTGCCGGGAGCGGGGGGCTGGACCGGCAGGTGGAGTGGTTTGAGACGGTGGAGTCCGCGGGGCGTTTGGACTCGCTGGAGCCTGGGGATCTGGTCTTTGTGGCCGGGAACGGGTGGAAGAGCGGGGTGGGGCTGGCGGAGTTTGCGGCGGCCTGCGACCAGCGGGAGATGGCCGGCCTGGTTTTTTTGACGGGCGGGCTGATCGAACAGATCCCGGAGGCGGTAATCCGCTGCGGGGAGGAGCGCGCGCTTCCGATCCTGGAGCTGCCGGCGCAGATAGGGCTGGCGGGGGTGCAGCGCGCCTTGGGGCGGTATCTGCTGGAGCGAAACAGTGAAAAGATGACAATTCACCAATTTTTGGAAAAAATTTTTAGCGGGGAACTGAGCTCCGAGGGGTACGACGGGACGGACAAGCTGCTTGAACGGCTGGGACTTAGAGACGGCGTGCGCTACCAGGTGGGAGTCTACCGGCTGCAGTTCGACGAGGACGCGGACAAGCGCGCGTTCCGCATAGTCCGGCAGGAGCTGGTAGAGAAGGTGAGCGGGATTCTTCCCACGGCGCAGGTGGTTGTGCCGGTGGAAGACGGAGCGGTCTCCCTGGCCTGGGAGCGGGATGGACAGGCGCTCCAGGGGGAGAACCTGTCGAAGGAGCTGAGGCGGATCTCCCTGGAATTGGAGGAGGCCAACCGTGGGATGACCGTGCGGGCCGGGCTCAGCAGCGCCTGTGAGGAGGTTCGCAGGCTGGGCGAGTGCTGCCGGAAGGCCCGGGCGGTGGCGAGATTTGTCCGGCCGGATTTACAGAAGGAGCGCCTCATCTACCAGTACGGCCAGCTGGGCCTGGTGCGACTGATTATGGAGTGTAGCGACCGGACATTTTTGGAGGAGTTTAAGAGAGAATATTTTGATGCGCTGGATTTGTATGACCGCCTGAACAACACGGATTTGTGTGCGTTTCTGGAGCTGTATTACCAGTGCGACTGCAGTGTGAAAAAGGTCAGTGAGATGGCCTATCTGCACAAAAATACAGTGCTTTACAAGTTGAAAAAGATCGAGGGTATTCTGCACTGTGATTTCGGGAATACGGATGATCTGCTGAATATCCGCACAGCGCTCTTAATACGGGGCGTGATTGGCGGGGAGAGGTGAGCTGCGGCGATACGGGAGGAGAGACGGATACGATGAAATTTTACATAGTGGATGCATTTACCGAGGTGGTTATGGGCGGAAATACCGCGGGCGTGATCTTGCTGGACGAGGGCAGCAAGCTGCCGGAGGACAGCTACATGCGGCGGATGGCGGAGGAGCTTAAATATAATATCACAGTGTTTGTGCGCCGGCTGGGGAAGATGGAGTTTGGGCTCAAGTTTTTCTCCCCGGCGGACGAGGTGGACCTCTGCGGCCACGCCACCATCGCGGCGTTCACCGCCATGCAGGATGCGGGATGGATCGGCGGGGATGGGCGCTACGCGTACCGTACCTCGGTGGGAACCCTGGAGGCCGTGGTGAAGGACGGCTTTGTGTTGATCGAACAGGGGGAGGGACAGACAATCCGTGAGCTGGACCGTCAGCTGGAGCAGGAACGGCTGTACGAGATCCTGGGGATCGGATTCCAGGAGGTGTACGCCAGGAAATCGGACGGGCAGGCGGTGCGGCTGCTGCCCACGGCCGTCTCCACGGGGATTGTGGACATGATGGTTCCGGTGGAGGACCGGGAGACCCTCGCGCAGGTGGACCCGGATTTTCATGTGTTAAAGAAAATGTCCCGGGATTACGGGGTGGCCAGCTTCCACGTGTACTGCCGGGGGGAGAACGGCAGAATGGCGGCTTACTGCCGGAATTTTGCTCCGCTCTACGGGGTGATGGAGGACATCGCCACCGGCACGGCGAACGCCTCGCTGGCCTACCACCTTTACTGCAGAGGACTGATTGACGGGGGCCGGGAGAGCGTGTTCGTACAGGGCGAGGCGTTGGGCAGATCCAGCAAGATTCTGGCCTACGTGAACGCGCTGGGGAGCGGAAGGGCAAAGATCCAGGTGGGCGGAAAGGGCGCTATTCTGGTGAAGGGGGAGATCGCCCTGGAGTGATAAAATAGCATAGTATCGCAGAATCTGGCATATAATCAGCCATGAGCTTGTACAAATGGTATAAGATCATGGCTATTTTTTTGCCTTTCTTGTGGATAGTGGCCATGTTTGTGTTTTCGTACAAAGTTTCTTGTGTGAAACAATATATACACAGCCTGTTCTGAACGCTAAGATGTTTATAGAATCTTTGTACGGATATGCGTACAATTTTGAGACGGGGGAGGATGCGATGAGCGAGCAAAAACAGAAGGGACTGGGGATCAGCCTGGTCACGGCGGGCGTCGGCGTGTTCGCAGTATTTACGTTTGTGTTCTTTCTTGCCCGGTACCCGAAAGCCATGCTGGCCGGCGTGAATACCGCCTTTTTGGGGGCCACGAAGCTGTTCTGCGTGCCGCTCATGGTATTCACCTTTGTGACCACGGTTCTGGCCTTTTACCTGGCCTTCGGGCGGTATGGCTCGGTGAAGCTGGGGGAGGGAAAACCGGAATATTCGAATTTCAGCTACATCACCATGATGTGCCTGGCCGCCCTGGCGTCGGCGGCGGTGTACTGGTCCTTCACGGAGTGGGCGGCCTACTATGAGGCGCCGGGCCTGCACCTAGAACCGTACTCCACGGAAGCCCTGGAAATTTCGCTGGGCTACTCCTTCTTCCACTGGGGCTTCGCCACCCAGGGCCCCTACGTGCTGGCTGGCGTGGCGGTGGCCTACGCGGTCTACAACCGGAAGGTGCCCTTCATGAAGGTCAGCACGGTGTGCGAGCACATGATGGGGAATTTTAAGTACCGGAAGCTTTTGGGGAAGCTGATCGACATCTCGGTGGTGTTCTGCATTGTGGGCGCGGCCGGATGTACCTTAGGGCTGGCGGTCCCGCTGGAGACCGGAGCGCTCAAGCAGGTGTTCGGGCTGGAGACGACCTTCGCCGTGCAGGTGTGCGTGGTGGTGGTGATTGCGGCGATCTTCACCTTCACCTCCTTTCTGGGGATGGAGCGGGGAAAGAAGACGATCAGCAATCTGGCCGCGGGGCTGTGCATTCTGTTTTTACTCTACATATTGCTCGCAGGGCCGACCAACTTTATACTGAAGAATTTCATCAGCAGCCTTGGCTGGATGGGAGATAAATATCTGCGGATGAGCTTTTTCACGGATCCCATCGAGAATTCCGGATTTCCGGAGCAGTGGACGCTGTTCTTCCAGGCCTTTTGCCTGACCTACACGGCGCTCATGGGAATTTTTGTGGCCAAGGTTTCTAAGGGGAGAACCATACGGGAGGTATCGCTGTGCTGCCTTTTAGGGATCAGCATCAGCGTCTGGGTGCTATTCGCCATCGACGGCGGATACGCCATATACGCACAGACGGAGGGGATTGTCAGCGTCACGGATATTTTAAAGAGCGGCGCCGGGCAGGACCTGGTGTACGGGGTCATCGAGACACTGCCGGGCGGCAGAAAAGCGCTGCCCTTCGTGATGCTCGTCATGATCGCCGGGTTTGTGGCCTCCAGTCTGGACTCCGCGTCGTTTTCGCTGGCCCAGACCGTCACCTCGCGGTTGGACAAAAACGGGAATGTGAGCACGGGACTTCGGGTGCTTTGCTGTGTGGTGCTGACCATGGTGCCGCTGTCCATGATGTTCGTCAAAGCGGATTTCTCGGCTCTCAAGAGCCTGGCGATCCTGGTGGCGATCCCGTTCATGTTCGTTGTGATTTTTATGGAAGTCGCGCTGTTTCGGTGGCTGCGGCAGGATTACGGGGTGAAAGCCCCCGGCAACCAGTTGGAGAATCAAAGTTGAGAAAGGAGAAATATATGAAACTGACAAATTATGAGAAGGAAATGCTGAACGGCGACCACGGGGAAGTCCGGCAGCAGGCGATGCAGGTTCTGTACGACCTCGCAAAGTTCCACGACGTGGAACGGTTTGTGGAGATCGTTGGCTGTCATGACGACAGCACCGTGTACGCCGGCGAAGCCCAGGTGGCATTCGCGGAGATGCTGGCGGAGAAGGGCGCCAAGTTTGCGGTTCCCACCACCACCAACGCCACCTCCTGCGATATGCTCAAGTGGCACCGCCAGAAACACGATGTGGAGGTGATGAGCGCCACCCGACGCATCGAGGCTTCCCATATCAAGATGGGTGCCATCCCGACCTGGTCCTGCGCACCCTATCAGGCCGGTTTCCAGCCCTCCTTCGGCCAGCAGCTGGCCTGCGCGGAGTCCAATGTAATCTGCTTCTACAACTCCATCATCGGAGCCAGAACCAACCGCTATGCGGGACCCTTAGAGCTTCTGTGCGGCATCGCCGGGCGCGTGCCCTACTTCGGACTGCATGTGCCGGAAAACCGCTACGCAAAGGGACTTGTGAAGCTGGGCGACGATATCAAGCAGGAGTATTTTGAGGATGAGTCCATGTTCCCGTTAGTGTCCTACGCCTTCGGCTCCATCGTGGGAGACCGCATCTGGGCCATCGACGGCATGCCGGGCAACATCACCAACGACAACTTAAAGCAGTTCAGCGCCACCGCGGCCTCATCCGGCGGCATCGCGCTGTTCCACATGATCGGCGTTACACCGGAGGCGCAGACGCTGGAGATGGCCTTCGGCGGCAAGAAGCCTGAGGAAGTGGTGGAGATCCACATCAAAGACCTGGAGGAGGCCGAGCGCCAGCTGACCAACTACGAGGTAAACGGAGATATCGATATCGTGCTCATGGGCTGCCCGCACTTCTCCTACGACGAGTGCGCAAGGCTGGAGGCGCTGATGAACGGGCGCAAGGTCAGCGACGCCACAGAGATGTGGATCATCGTGGGCCGCGCGACGGTGGACCGCCTGAAGGACAGCGGACTGTACGAGCGCCTGACCGCTCTCGGCATCCAGATCTACAGCGACGGCTGCATCCTGGAGTACCGCTCCCAGAAGCTGGGAACCAAGACCATCATGTCCAATTCCGGTAAATTTGATACATATTGTTTCAGCATGCGGGGCATCCAGCCGGTGTTCGGAAACATGAGCGACTGTGTGGAAACCGCTGTGGCAGGTAAGATCGTGAAAGGAGCTAGACCATGGAAAAAGTGAGCATGAATTGTAAGGTAGCCGTATCCGGCAATGTGAGAGCAAAATTACTGTACTCGAAGGATTCCTTCTGTTTCTGGGGCGGAGCAGATCCCCAGAGCGGCCTGATCCGTGACAACCGCAGCGATTGCTACGAGAAAAACATGGCGGGCCAGGTGTTCGCGTTCCCCTTCGGAAAGGGCAGCAGCGGCGCCGGGCTGGTGATTCTGGAGCAGGTGCGCTTGGGCTGTGCGCCGGCGGCGATCATTAACCTGCGCAGCGATCCGGTCATCCTGACGGGTCCCCTGATCGCGAAACACTTCTATAATAAGAGCATCCCGGTGGTGAACCTCTCCGAGGAGGATTACGCGAAGCTGGAGGGAGCCAAGGAGATCGAGTTTTACGAGGATAAGGATTATATCGACGTCTACTATTGATTCGAAAACATATACCGGCGGGGGACTGTGTCAGCCGCCCCGCCGGTGAAGATAACATTGGGGAAGCATCAAAAGGGGGATCTTAATGGACAACAAAAATAAACTGAATAAACTGGCATTCTGGCCCGCAACGATCTGTCTGATTATATTTATCGCGTTCGGCGTGTTCAAGCAGGAGGCGATGGGAACGCTGCTAAACAATATTCTGTACGCCATGGCGGACCGGGTGGGATGGTTCTTCGAGCTGTTAGCCATCATTATCATCATCCTGACGTTTGTGCTGGCGCTGTCCCGGTTTGGAGATATCCGAATCGGCGGACCGGAGGCAAAGCCGGATTTTAAGACCTGGAACTGGATCACCATGTCCTTATGCGGCGGTATCGGAACCGGACTGCTGTTCTGGGCCATGGGCGAGCCGATCTACCACTTTATGACACCGCCGGTGGCGGCGCAGGTGGAGGCAGGCAGCCGTGAGGCGGCGATCTTTGCGGTTTCCCAGACCATGTGGCAGTGGTCGGTGCCCCAGTACTGCATGTACACAATCTGTGCGGTGGCATTCGCCATTCTGACCTACAACATGAAAAAGCCCCTGGCCTTCGGACCGGTCCTCACCGCCAGCATCGGCCAAAAAGGGCGTAAGTATGAGACTCTGATTCACGCGGTTGTAATCTTCTCCCTCTGCGGAGCGGTTGCCTGCTCCATGGGCGTCGGCCTCATGCAGATCGGCGCGGGCATCGAGAGCATCACCGGGTTGGCCCAGTCCAAGGGCGTGTGGCTGGTGGTGTCCATCGTCATCGTGGTGCTGTTTACGGCCTCCTGCGTGTCCGGTATCGGAAACGGCTTAAAAAAGCTGTCAAGCTTCACCACCGTGGTGTTTATCGCCATTCTGATCTATGTGCTGATCCTGGGACCCACCACCTTCTGCGCGAAGCTGGGAACCGAGTCCTTCGCCTATCTGCTGGACCATCCCTTTGAGAAGACGGCAATCCTAAACTCCATGGCGCCTGGCGACAACTGGTATGCGGACTGGATTATCCAGTACTGGGCTTCATTCGTGGTATATGCTCCGATTTTGGGTATGTTCTTAAGCCGCCTGGCTAAGGGCAGAACCGTGCGCCAGTTTATCCTGGTAAACGTGCTGGCACCGTCGATCTTCTGTATCGTGTGGATCGCAGTGTTCGGCGGACTGACTGTGCAGCTGCAGACCAGCGGAACCTTTGACATCTGGAACGGTGTGAATACAGCCGGCATGCAGTCCACAATCTTCTATATTTTAAATACGTTCCCGCTGGGAAAGATTTTGATCGTGCTGTTCGTGGTGTCCATCTTCACCTCCTTCGCAACCATGGCGGATCCGGTGGCGGCGGCGCTGGCAACCATCAGCACACACGGGCTCAGCGTGGACGACGAGGCGCCCAACAAGATCAAGATCATCATGGGCGTGATGATGGGTGTGATCGCCTACCTGTTAGTTGCCTCGGGCGGCGTCAACTCAGTAAAAGGTATGTGGAATATTGTCGGATTCCCCATTGCGTTTATCTTAATTCTGGTGGTGATTGCGGGCTTTAGGAGCGCCGGGCGCTGCGTGAAGGAGAAGGACCATATGGTGGAGGACGATGAAGAATAAAATTTGATTGAGAGAGGGTGAGAGGATCATGGCAAAACGATTAGCGAAGGCCGATGTAGAGCTGTGCAAGGGCTGCCGTCTGTGTGTGGGCGCATGCCCCACGGGCGCGATCAAGCCCCTGACACAGGTGAACAAAAAGGGCTACGAGATTATCGCCATAGACGAGGAGACGTGCATTGGCTGCGGACAGTGCTACACCATGTGTCCGGACTATGTGTTTACAGTGGAATAAATTGAGAAGGAATGGAGGATTTGTGTCTTGAGCGCAGAGAAAATATTGATGAAAGGCAACGAGGCGATCGCGGAAGCGGCGCTTCGGGCGGGATGCCGCTTCTACGCGGGCTATCCCATCACGCCGCAGAGTGAGATTCTGGAGTATATGGCCGCCCACATGGAGGAGCGGGGCGGCGTGTTCATCCAGGGTGAGAATGAGATTGCCAGCATGAGCATGCTCTGGGGCGCGGCTGCGGCGGGCGCCCGCTGCATGTCCAGCTCCTCGGGACCTGGATTTGACTTGAAGCAGGAGGGAATTTCCTATCTGTCCTCCTACAACCTGCCGGCCGTGATCGTGGACGTGATGCGCTACGGTCTGGGCGACGGGGAGATCACCGAGGGCCAGGATTCCTACTGGGAGGCGGTCCGCGGAGGCGGCCACGGGGATAAGCGCTGCCTGGTGCTTGCGCCCTCCTCGGTGGACGAGTGCGCGAAGCTGACCTACGAGGCCTTTGATCTGGCGGAGAAATACCGCAATGTGGTGATTATTTTGAGCGACGGCGCCATCAGCCAGATGGTGGAGCAGTGCACCCTGCCGGAGGCCAAGGAGCACGATATCGATCAGTTCGACTGGACCATCACCGGAAACAAGACGAAGGACCAGAAGAAGAACAAAGTGACCAACTTAGACCGCACCATCGGCAAGGAAGCCTTCGACAAGCTGATGCGCGAGAAATTCCAGACCATGTTTGAGAACGAGCAGCGCTGGGAGGAGATCGAGACGGCGGACGCCGAGCTCGTGCTGGTGGCCTACGGAATCTCCGCCAGAGTGTGCAAGACGGCGGTGCGCCAAGCCAGGGCCAAGGGGCTTAAGCTGGGGCTGATCCGGCCGATCTCCGTGTGGCCGTACCCGCGCAAGGCGTTTGAGCAGATCCCGGACAGCGTGAAGGGGTATGTGACCGTTGAGATGAGCCTTTCCTCCCAGATGGGCGAGGACGTGCTGCTGGCCTGCAAGCACAGACGGCCGCTCTACGGATATCTGACCGCAGTGGAGGTTCCCACGGCAGAGGGAATCATCGCCTACTGCGAGGAAATTCTGGCAGGCGGGATCACACCAATGGAGGTACTGTAATATGGTAAGCTTTAAAAAACCGGAATCGATTATCCAGACAGCGGGATACTGCGGCGGCTGCGGACACGGTGTGATTCAGCGGCTGATCGCGGAGTGCGTGGAGGAGCTTGGACTGGCGGAGAAGACGGTGGCGGTGGTGGATATCGCCTGCGCCTACTGGTCGCTGGACGCCCTCAATTTTGACGGGATCGCGGGCCCCCACGGGCGCTGCGCCTCCGTGGCAACGGGAATCAAGAAGGTTCGCCCGGACGCGAACGTTTACGTGCACGCGGGGGACGGCTGTTCCTACGTGATCGGCCTGGCGGAGACCTGCTTCGCGGCGGTGCGCGATGTGCCGATCACCATGATCGTGGTCAACAACGGCATATTCGGCATGACGGGCGGGCAGATGTGCCTGGCGACCACCCTGGAGGGCGACAAGACCGTGTCCTCGGTGAAGGGGCGGAATGTGACGGATACAGGGAGGCCCTTTGACGCGCTGAATCTGATGAAAACCTTTGACATCGAGTTTGCAGCCAGAGGCGCGCTCTACGATCCCAAGCACATCCGGGAGCTCAAGGGTTACATAAAGAAAGGCTTTGAGAACCAGCGGGACAAAAAGGGCTTCTCCATCATCGAGGTGCTGTCGCCCTGTCCCACCAACTGGAAGATGACCCCGGTGGATGCGATGAAGAAGATCGAGGAGGACACGGTCAAAGTGTTCCCGTTAGGCGTATATGTGGACAGAGGAGGTGAGCGGTAATGGCGGATATTATTATTGCGGGCTTCGGCGGCCAGGGTGTTTTGACCGCGGGCCTGATCATGATCAATGTGGCGGTGAACCAGGGAAAAAATGTGACCTGGACCTCCTCCTACGGCGCGGAGATGCGCGGAGGCACGGCCAACTGTAACGTGGTGATTTCCGACGAGGAGATCGGCAGCCCTTACCCCACATCTCTGGATGTGCTGATGGTGATGAACGAGCCGTCCTATGAAAAATTCATCGGACAGGTGAAGGAGGGCGGCACCATAATCGTCAACAGCTCCCTGGTGAAGGGGAAGGAGTACCCTGCGGGGCTTAACGTTTACGAGGTGGCGGCCACGGACCTTGCCAATGAGCAGGGCGCGCCGAGAAACGCCAATATTTACATGCTGGGCGCGTTTGTGAAGGGCACCGGCATGATGGAACCGGATTTCTTTGTGGAGCAGATGGACCGGTATTTTGAGAAGAAGGGCAGAATCAATCCCAAAAACGCGGTGAGCTTTCGGAAGGGCTTTGAGCTGGCGGAGAGGAAATAATGCCTGCTGTGGAGGAAACTATGAAACTGGATAAATTGTTAAAGCCTCAGTCCATCGCCATCATCGGCGCCAGCGAGAAGCCGGGCTTCGGCGGGGACACCACCCGCAATTTCTACCGGTTCACCAAGAAGACGGACCGGGTTTACCTGGTGCACCCGAAGTATGACACGGTTCTGGGGCACAGGTGCTACCACTCTCTGGATGAAATCGACGACACCATCGATCTGGTGGTGATCTGTACCAATCAGAAGACCGTCCTGCCGCTACTGCGGCAGGCGGCCGAAAAGGGCTGCCACGCGGCGGTGGTGTTTGCCAGCGGCTACGGCGAGACCGGGGGAGAGGGAAAGGCGCTGCAGGCGGAGCTCGTGGAGCTCTGCGCACAGCTTGACATCGCGCTCATGGGCCCCAACTGCGCGGGTTTTGCCAACTACGTGGACGATATTTTCCTGTTTGCCTTTGAGACCGAGGAGCGGGAGCGCAAGGGGCATATCGGCATGATCTCCCAGAGCGGCCAGATCGTGCTCGCCGGGTTGGATCTGCCGGGCACCAAGTTCTCCTACGTGATTTCCTCAGGGAACAGCGCCAATGTGACGGTGGAGGACTACATCGATTTCCTGGTGGATGACCCGGACACCAAGGTGGTGGCGGCCTACTATGAAGGGGTGAAAAAGCCCCAGGTGCTGGTGGGCGCGCTAAAAAAGGCGGCGCAGATGAGAAAGCCGGTGGTGATTCTAAAGACCGGCCGCTCGGCGAAGTCCAAGGAGCTGGCCAGCTCCCACACGGGAAGCCTCTCCGGCTCGGACGCGGCGTTCCGGGCGATCCTGCGCAAGTACGGGGCCATCGAGGCGGAGGATTTGGAGGATTTATTCTCCATCGCCGATACCTTCGCGGCTCTTAAAGAGTACCCGAAGGGAAGCCGGTATGTGTTCATGAACGTCTCCGGCGGCGAGGCGGGCGTGACCGCGGATCTGGCGGACGCAAGCGGTATTGAGCTGGCGGAGCTGTCTGCAGAGACGAAGACGGCGCTCAAGGAGATGCTGCCGTCCTACGCGACAGTGAACAATCCTCTGGACATGACAGCCTCCCTGGGCTATGACAGCGACAAGCTGAGCCGGGCTCTGCGGTGCTTTTTCGCGGATCCGGGGGTGGACTGTATCTGCATGGCGTACACGATCACGCCGGAGATCTGGGACACCACGGTGAACTTTATGGTGGAGTCGATCCAGATGGTGAGCGGGGACGCAAACCGGAAGCCGATTTTCTGGCTGCCCTTTATCGAGCACACCCGCCATCGGGAGTCCGCGCAGATTCTGGAGGACTGCCGGGTGCCGCTGTTGTTTACCGGAAAGTATGGAATCCGAGCGCTGCGGTGTGTGGATGAGTTCGTGAAATTTCATTTTGAGGACGCGGGGACCAGCCTGCCGGAGCGCAGCTTCGGGAAGGGAACGCGGGCGCTCTCGGAGTATGAGAGCAAGCGGTTTCTGGGGGAGCGCGGCGTGAAGGTGCCGCCCCAGGAGGTCGCAGCCACGGCTTTGGAAGCGGTGGCCGCCGCAGAGCGGATGGGCTATCCTGTGGCACTGAAGGTGCACTCGGAGGACATCATGCACAAGTCGGACGTGGGCGGCGTGAAGCTGAAGCTGGGAAGCGCCGAGGCGGTGAAGGAGGCGTTTTCGGCCATCATGGACAGCTGCCGCGAGAAGTGCCCTAAGGCCCGGATTGAGGGCGTTCTGGTGTCGCCGATGTTAAAGCCCGGCGTCGAGGTGATTGTGGGCGTCAACAACGACCCGCAGTTCGGGCCGATGCTGATGGTGGGCCTGGGCGGCGTGTTCGTGGAGATTTTTAAGGATGTGCAGCTGGCACCGGCACCGCTCACGAAGGGGCAGGCCCTGGGGATGATCCGGAAGCTGAAGGGCTATAAGCTGCTCGACGGTTACCGGGGCGGGGCGGTCTACGATGTGGACGCGCTGGCCGATTTCCTGGTGGCGATCTCAAAGGTGGCCGCTGAGGAGAAGCATGTGATCAAGGAACTGGATATTAACCCGGTGTTTGTGACGGAGACGGGCGTGGAGATGGCGGATGCCCTCCTGGTCGCGTTTTCGCAGGAAGATTAAAGGAGGAAATAGAGATGGCAGGAACGATTTTGAGTACAGACAAGGCGCCGGCAGCGATTGGACCTTATTGTCATGGGATGCGCTGCGGTGATTTTCTGATCACGTCCGGTCAGGTGCCGCTTTACCCGGAGAGCGGGGAGCTGGAGACTGATGTGGCGAAGGCGGCCACGCTGGTGCTAAATAACCTGCTGGCGATCGTGGAGGCCGGCGGCGGGCGGAAGGAAGACATCGTTAAGATGGAAATTTTTGTCCGCGATCTGGCCGACTTTGGGACGATCAACCAGGCGTACTCCGAGTTCTTCGGGGATCACAAGCCCGCGCGCTATCTGGTGCAGGTGGCGGCGCTGCCGAAGGACGCGGTTCTGGAGGCGGCGGCTACGGCGTATCTGGGATAGGACGGGACAGGGCGATCGGCGTGTATGCGAGTATTTGACGCCACGCAGGCCCGGCGAATCGAAGCAGCTCAGTACAAATCAGTGAATCCAGTGTAATGGTATAGAATGGTATAAAAATGGAGCATGCCCTGGCAGGAGCGCTGTGCGCAGACCGGCCAGGGCATGCTTCGTGTGGGACGCAAATGTGTTTCTGCTACGGACATGTATGGCGAGCGACGGAATTGGGAAATATTGTATTATGGTGCCCTGCGCACGCACAAAATATGTAAGCGCTTACAAAACGCTGGAACCGTTACATGGCGCGGACAATGTGGAAATCATAGGGAATCTGGAAAATATTCGTATATACGAATCAGTTCCGGATATGTGAAAATGACAGAAAATGAAAGGGCTTACAACCTATTTTTCCATAAAATTAACGAAATTTTTGCCTTATTTCGCAGAAAAACCCTTTACTCATTTTTTCTTTGTGATATAATGGACGAGGTGGACGGACAGGCAAATTATCGGCTCCGTCCGATTTTAAGATAGGCAACAGAGTGAGAACATAATGCCAATCAACAAGAAACATGAGGAGGAATTAACTTATGGCAAAATGGGTTTATAAGTTCCATGAAGGCAGCGCAGCAATGAGAAACCTTCTGGGCGGCAAGGGCTGCAACTTAGCAGAGATGACCAACCTGGGAATGCCCATCCCCCAGGGCTTTACGGTTACAACAGAGGCTTGTACCGAGTACTACAACTGCGGAAAGCAGATTTCACAGGAGATTCAGGACCAGATTTTCGAGGCGCTGACTTGGCTGGAAGGCGTTAATGGCAAGAAATTTGGCGACACTGAGGATCCGTTACTGGTATCCGTTCGTTCCGGCGCGCGCGCATCCATGCCCGGCATGATGGACACAATCCTGAACTTAGGTTTAAACGACGTTGCAGTTGAGGGCTTCGCAAAGAAGACCGGCAACCCCAGATTTGCCTACGATTCCTACCGCAGATTCATTCAGATGTACTCTGACGTGGTTATGGAAGTTCCGAAGTCCTACTTCGAGAAGATCATCGACGAGATGAAAGAGGCAAAGGGCGTACATTTTGACACTGAGCTGACCGCTGACGACTTAAAGGAGTTAGCAAACAAGTTCAAAGCTGTCTACAGAGAGGCCATGAACGGCGAAGAGTTCCCGCAGGATCCCAAGGATCAGCTGATGGGCGCTGTTAAGGCTGTGTTCCGTTCCTGGGACAACCCCCGTGCAATCGTATACCGCCGTATGAACGACATCCCCGGCGACTGGGGCACTGCCGTAAACGTACAGACCATGGTATTCGGAAACAAGGGCGAGACCTCCGGTACCGGCGTTGCGTTCACACGTAACCCCTCCACCGGCGCAAAGGGAATCTACGGCGAGTACCTGATCAACGCACAGGGCGAGGACGTGGTTGCCGGTGTTCGTACACCTCAGCCGATCTCCAAGCTGGCGGAAGATCTTCCGGAGTGCTACGAGGAGTTCATGAACCTGGCTATGAAGCTGGAGAACCACTTCCGCGACATGCAGGACATGGAGTTCACCATCGAGGAAGGCAAGCTGTACTTCTTACAGACACGTAACGGCAAGAGAACTGCTCCGGCAGCAATCCAGATTGCCTGTGATTTAGTAGATGAAGGTATGATTACTCCTGAGGAGGCTGTTTGCAGAATCGAGGCTAAGTCCTTAGATCAGCTGCTGCATCCTACCTTCGTTCCGGAAGCTCTGAAGGCCGGAGAAGTAATCGGAAGCGCACTTCCCGCATCCCCGGGCGCTGCTGCCGGTAAGGTATACTTTACCGCAGACGAGGCCAAGGAAGCCGGCAAGGGCGGAAGAGGCGAGAGAGTTATCCTGGTTCGTCTGGAGACTTCTCCGGAGGACATCGAGGGTATGCACGCTGCTCAGGGTATCCTGACCGTTCGCGGCGGTATGACCAGCCACGCAGCAGTAGTTGCACGCGGCATGGGCACCTGCTGTGTATCCGGCTGCGGCGAGATTAAGATTGACGAGGAAGCAAAGGTGTTCGAGCTCGGCGGATATACCTTCCACGAGGGCGACTACATTTCCTTAGACGGCTCCACCGGTAAGATCTACAAGGGCGACATCGCAACCCAGGAAGCAACCGTGAGCGGAAACTTCGAGAGAATCATGAAGTGGGCTGACGAGTTCAGAACCCTGAAGGTTCGCACCAACGCAGATACTCCGGCTGATACATTAAACGCTGTTAAGCTGGGCGCTGAGGGCATCGGCCTTTGCCGTACCGAGCATATGTTCTTTGACGCGGAGAGAATTCCGAAGATCCGCAAGATGATCCTTTCCGAGACTGTTGAGCAGAGAGAGGAAGCATTAAACGAGCTGATCCCGTTCCAGAAGGGCGACTTCAAGGCTATGTACAAGGCTCTGGAGGGCAGACCCATGACCGTTCGTTACCTGGATCCGCCGCTGCATGAGTTCGTTCCCACCGATCCGGAGGACATCAAGGCTCTGGCTGAGGATATGGGCATGACCGTTGAGGCTGTAAAGGCAAAATGTGACGAGCTGCATGAGTTCAACCCGATGATGGGTCACCGTGGCTGCCGTCTGGCTGTTACCTACCCGGAGATCGCAAGAATGCAGACCAGAGCGGTTATGGAAGCTGCGATCGAAGTGAAGGAAGAGTGCGGATACGACATCGTTCCGGAGATCATGATTCCGTTAGTAGGCGAGAAGAAAGAGCTGAAGTTCGTGAAGGATATTGTTGTTGAGACCGCTGAGAAGGTTAAGGCTGAGAAGAATTCCGACATCCAGTACCACATCGGTACCATGATCGAGATCCCGAGAGCTGCTCTGACCGCTGACAAGATCGCGGAAGAGGCAGAGTTCTTCTCCTTCGGAACCAACGACCTGACCCAGATGACCTTTGGCTTCTCCCGTGACGACGCCGGCAAGTTCTTAGATTCCTACTACAAGGCTAAGATCTACGAGTCCGATCCCTTCGCAAGACTGGATCAGGAGGGCGTTGGCCAGTTAGTGAAGATGGCTGTTGAGAAGGGCCGTTCCACCAGAGCAGATCTGAAGTGCGGTATCTGCGGCGAGCACGGCGGCGATCCGTCTTCCGTAGAGTTCTGCCACAAGGTTGGCTTAAACTACGTGAGCTGCTCACCGTTCCGCGTGCCGATCGCAAGACTGGCTGCAGCTCAGGCGGCTCTGAACAATAAATAGTAACCGTTTGTCGGTGAAAAAGCAGACTTGATTTTGCAAGTAATGTTTGATATAATACAGGCAGGCAAAAGAGAGTAGTTCTATATGTATACACAAAGCAAAAGCCCCAGAGTTGCATCTTTGGGGCTTTCTTCAGGCTAATTGCCGCTGGCTGGCAGTCCGTATGCAAATGAAGCAGGCAACGTCATCTGCTATGATAGAGGGACTAAAAGAGGGGAATTGTAAAGGGAGGATGCGTATGAGAAGAACAAGCCTGTACCGCACAACAACATTGGCCATCCTGTGCTTCAGCCTGTTGCTGACTTTAACTGACAGGATGGCAGTGGTTCCGGCAGATTATGTTCCGGAACCTTTTAGGTCGCAGGCAGATTATATGCCGGAGGTTTGCCGGGGCTTTCTGCACTTGCAGGCAAGGGCTTACCTGCCATGCTCCCTCCTGTACTCCCTGGGCGTACATTTGAAAAAACGCTTGAACATCTGGGAAAAATTGCTGGCGCTGTTAAATCCGCACATGGCTGCTATTTCGGAGACGCTGCTGCCGGGATCCTGAAGAAGCAGGGCAGCGCCCTGGGTGGTCCTGTATTTTAACAGGTACTGCATGGGGGAATTCTGGATGCTGCGTTTAAAGCAGCGAAGGCATTCCCGATTACCGATATCGGCTGACCGCGCAATCTGCGTCAGGTCAAGATTCTCACAGTAGTGCTGATGGATATATTCCAGCATGATCTGGATGCGTCTGCTGTCCGGATCCAGCCCTGTTTCACCCAAATCAATCTCATGGGCATAGCGCTCATGAAGGGAAAAACAGATGAAGGACAGATTTTCCCTGACCGTGAATTCATGCCCCGGCCGCTCCTCCTTCAATGCCCGGAACGCCCTGTTAAATGCATCTGTCAGGCTTAAAGGACAGCCGTCAAATGTGCTGCAGTGAATCAGCGGCGTCATATATCTGACTGCAAAGACAGAATCCTTGCTGCCGGTTATCAAAACAGGATGGAAGACCAGGGAATGCAGGTCGCAGAAGTTTTCCGCTGCTGCATAATGGGGAAGGTTGGAATTAATCACAAATCCCTCTCCCTGCCCTAAATGAAAGGTCTTTCCGGGAATCTGAAGCTTTAAGCTGCCGGTTTCCACGTACACGATTTCCAGCTCTTCATGCCAGTGCCAGGGGATGACATCCTCTGGTTTGTCCGTATAGACGGCAGAATAACCTGCACAGGGGAATTGTGCCGTCCCATGTGGCTGAAGCTCTTTGCCTATGCGGTTCAGGTTGAGGGCACATTTCTGTAATCCCATGGTCACACCTCCGTTTGGTCGTTTTTCTTATATTATAAGTCGGGATTTGAATTGAATCAAGGGAAGAAAGACGGTATCCTGTTACTGAAAGCCTCTTTCTGAAAAGGATGGCGGGTTTCAGCAAAAAGGTTATGATTCAGGAGGACACGATGTATCAGTTGTTATTAGTAATTATTTATCTGGCTTTTATCAGCCTTGGGCTTCCGGACGCGCTGCTGGGTTCGGTCTGGCCTTCCATGTACGGGGAATTGGACGCAGCGGTATCCTATGCGGGAATCATCAGTATGATTATTGCAGGCGGAACCATCATATCCAGTATCCTGAGTGACCGGCTTATCAGAAGGATGGGGACCGGCGCAGTGACAGCGCTGAGTGTGGCCATGACAGCGGCTGCCCTGTTCGGTTTTTCATCCTCCCGGACCTTTCTTCAGCTATGTATTTGGGGGATTCCCTATGGATTAGGGGCAGGCAGTGTGGATGCCGCGTTAAATAACTTTGTGGCCATACATTATAAATCGCGGCATATGAGCTGGCTGCACTGCTTTTGGGGCATCGGGGCAACCGCAGGTCCCTATATCATGGGATTATGTCTTGCCAGAGGGCTAAGATGGAATTTTGGCTATATGTCAGTGGGAATCATCCAGGTTGTGCTGGTGGCGGTCCTTGTCCTGGCCCTGCCTTTGTGGAAATCGAAAAGAGGTTCCAAAGCAGAAAATGCAGACGCAGGTAAAAAGATAGGGATAGGCGGGGCATTGCGGCTTCCGGGAGCAAAGGCGGTCCTGGCGTCCTTTTTCTGTTACTGTTCCCTTGAAGCAACAGCAGGTCTCTGGGCCAGCAGTTACATGGTCCTTCACAAAGGGATATCGGCTGGGACGGCAGCAAAATGGGCCTCCCTTTTTTATCTGGGGATTACGGCAGGACGTCTGATATGCGGATTTGTTACGGACCGTATGGGTGACAGGAACATGGTGCGGTGCGGACAGGCGGCTGCATGCACGGGGGCTGTCCTGATGCTGGCGGCTGCCGGGGACAGGGCTGTGCTGGCCGGTCTTGTCATGGTAGGGCTTGGCTGCGCGCCTATTTATCCCAGCCTGCTTCATGAGACGCCGGATAATTTCGGTACAGAGTACTCCCAGTCCATGATGGGGATGCAGATGGCCTGCGCGTATATGGGAAGCACGTTCATGCCCCCATTGTTCGGTTTGCTGGGAGAGCGTATAAGCATTGGCCTGTATCCGGTATGCCTGCTGGCATTTGCCGGGTCCATGATCATGATGACAGAAAGGGTGGGAAGAATCCATGTTGGGAAAAACAATCGATTTACACATGCACAGCTATTACAGCGATGACGGGGAGTTTACACCGGAAGAACTGGTGAGGAAATGCAGCAGCAGCGGTATAAAGGTCATGGCCATAGCGGACCATAACTCGGTGCGGGCCAATGCCCGGGGGAAGCTTGAAGCCGCAAAGGCAGGTATCACCTATATTCCGGCAATTGAAATTGACTGCACGTTCCGAGGGGTGAACCTGCACGTGCTGGGATA
Source organism: uncultured Clostridium sp. (assembly GCA_900555045.1). Taxonomy (GTDB): domain Bacteria; phylum Bacillota; class Clostridia; order Lachnospirales; family Lachnospiraceae; genus Enterocloster. The sequence continues at coordinate 25,622 of USJW01000051.1, forward strand.
TGGAATTGAGTATGAGAGTCCTGATTTTGCTGAAATAGAGGACAATATAGCTGCCCAGGGGACCGCGGCATCCCGGCAGATGCTTTGGGCCACAAGGAAGATGGGATTCCAGGTTTCGGAACAGGAGATGGAGGAACTGGCAAAGAATAATTTTAATAAGGACATATGGACCGGGGAAATGTTCGCCGAAGTACTGTTAGATAAACCTGAATACGCAGACCATCCCATGCTGCGGCCTTACCGTCCGGGCGGGAAGCGGGCTGATAATCCCTATGTGAATTTTTACTGGGATTACTATTCACAGGGAAAATGCTGCTATGTGAAGATGGAATATCCGGATTTGGAGCAGGTGGTTGATATGGTCCACAGAAATAAAGGTTGTGCGGTACTGGCCCACCCCGGCGTTAACTTAAAGGGCCACAGCGGGCTGCTGGAGCCAATCATTGAAACCGGCCTGTTCGGAATAGAGGCGTTCAGCAGTTACCATTCGCCGGAGCAGGCAGCCTGTTATTATGAGGCGGCCAGGAGGAATGGGCTTATATACACATGCGGGAGCGACTATCATGGAAAGACAAAACCTTCCATCTGCCTGGGCGGGTATGTAAGCCTGGTGACGGATGAGGAAATATTAGGGCAGCTGGGAATGCTCATGGAGCGCTGACATAGGAAATCAGTGACAAATGTCATTCTGGTAATGACGCCAGACATCTGGGAACCGCCGGGATAATTATCTATAATAGAATCATGAAAAGGAAGTATCTGATGAAAGGGGAATGGATATGGAGATAATCATGATTTTATTAATCTGGCTGGTGGCTCCTTTTGCAGAAGCCGGTGTCATAATCGGACTGGCCATCGCCAATGGGCGTCATAAAAAGAGGATACAGGAACTGACCTGTCAGCTGGAACGCCAGAGGCTGTATGGTTTTGAGAGGGAGAAAACCAGGGCAGGGGAAATGCCGCCTGATCCGCCAAAACCTGAAACGCTGTCAGACGGATGGCTGGTGCCGGCATCCATAGTGAAAGCATCATGGGGCCAAACCGGGAAAACGATTGTAGTCCCACAGGAATATCCGAATACGGTCCATATCATAAACCGTAACAAGGGCCCTGAACCGGCCCCTGAACCGAATCCTAAGCCGAATCCTGAACTGTACCCTGAACCAGCCTCTGAACCGGACCATCCCGTCCGGATCCGCAAAGCACAACCCTGCTTCTATCAAGGAACCGCGGCCCTGATCATCGGCGTTGTATTTGTGGTTCTGGCAGGGCTGATATTTGCCACCACTGCATGGCATGTACTTCCAAGCTATTGCAAGGTAATCATGGTATTGGGTTTTTCGGGTCTGTTCTTTGGCTCCAGCCTGCTGGCTGGGAAAATCCTTAAGATTCAGAGGACCAGCCAGGCATTTTACATACTGGGAAGTATTTTTCTTTTCCTGACCGTCCTGACAGCTGGATATTTCGGCCTTATAGGGCCGGAGTTCATCCTTAAGGGACAGAACCGTTACCGGGTACTCTGGGTTGGCAGTATGGTGACCGAAATCGCCATGCTTGCAGGAACCAGGAAGTTCCGCGACCGGCTTTATACCCAGTCCTGTTTCTGGGGAATGACGGTCAGCATGACCTTTCTTATGGGGGCATTGGGTCTGGGATACGCAGGCTGCCTTCATGTAATGGTATACTATTCCTTCCTGCTGCTTTTATGGGACAGGGGAATCAGAAAAAGACAGGGCTGGGCCGCAGCAAGGTTTTTAGATAAATTTTTACTGCCGGAATTCATGGAAGCCGGATTGGGTTTCTTTGTAAACCTCCATTTCTGGATATTCAGCGGCCTTATGGCACTGGAGGCAGCGGCCGGATGGATGACCGGCATAACCGGCTTTTCCTTATTAGGGACCGTACGGATAACTCCGTGGAGTACCCTTGCACTGGGCCTGACAGCAGCAGGGATATCGCTGAAAGCCCTGGGGGACAGGCGTATGGAAATGTGCGTCCTCCACAGCGTTTCCATGGCGGCATTTTTACAGTACGCAGGTTTCTGCCTGCCGTTTGGACCCATATATCAGATAGCTGCAGGTGCGTTCATGACCGGAGGATGGTTCCTGGCTGAGCGGAAAAAGGGAAGCCCTCTTTGCAGCCAGGCGGGCGGATGCGTTTTAACAGCGGCTCTCGCCATTGATACGCTGATGCTTGTGGCCCAATCCCTGTCCCGGTATGACCTGGGGGCCCAGGCAGCCACATCCGCAGCAATCCTGCTTCTGGCAGCCGTGACAGCATGGTGGGGCAGACAGTATCCAATCCTGCACAAAACCATACCGGTCATCCTTTACGCCCTGACCATGACGGCGGGAAAGATTCTGGCACAGGTTCCGGGATTGGAACCGCGATATGATGTGATTGTATTTACCTACATCCTGATCATGGCTGTGTGGGATGTGCAAAGACGCGGCCGGTTTGGGGAGGCCATCCTGGTAATAGGGACAATCGCACAGATTCTTTTTCAGATAAATGGACAAAAGCCTCTTCCGTTCTTCATCCTGTTGGCCGCATATCTTTTCCTATGGTCCTTCAGAAAGGAAGGGAAGCTGCAGGAGTGGTATGTTAAGGGAAGCTGCCTGTATTCTCTGGCAGGCGTCTATATCTTTGCCGGCAGTCTGACCGATAACGGTGTGGCGGTCATGATGTGGGTAACCGCTGCATATGGGGCTGAATACGCCGTCATGTGTTATCGGGGCCAGGCCAGGACATGGTTCTGGGATGGGGCCGGGCTGACCGTGTTCCTCTGTACAATGGCTGCATTTTATTGGAATCCCGGACTTTCTGTCTGGAACCTGATTCCCTGCCTGGCATCCTTTGCAGTATTCTATGTGATGTTTTACAGGGGAGGGAATATGTGGTTTCACCTGGCGGCGGCCATAGCCGTACTGCCGCTGCCGCTGGCAGCAGCCTTAAGGTACGGATGGACAGAGAACCAGGCCTGTGGTTTTACAGGGGCAGCGGTCCTTATATCGGGTATCCTGTTCCGGTATTACAGGCCAATCCTTAGACAGCGGGAAAATGTCCCGGCTGCTTGGGATGTGGACTGGTTCCATATCCTGGTCATCCTGCCCCTGGTTTCCCTGGCACTTGACGCGGGAAGGGGCTGGAGATTTGCCTACACGGTTCTGGCAGTGCTTTATGTACTTCAGTATGCAGCGGTGAAGCCACTGAGGAAAGGTTCGCTTACCATTGCATCTGCCCTGGCAGTCCTTGCCTTCTGGATACAGCCGTATATCCAGTGGCCTGACCTTATCCGGCTGGAGGTACAGCTGGCGCCGGCGGCGTTGTTTAGCTGGTCCCTGGCCCGTATATGGAAGGAAGAGGCGTTCATTCCCTGGTTTCAGGCAGCCATCTGCTGCCTGTGCCTGGGGGCCATGATACTGGACGCGTTTTATACGGGAAATGTAGGCGATGCACTGATTCTGGAAGCGGTGTGCCTGGTAATCTTCCTGTGGGCGCATGTAAGGAAATGTGTAAGGTGGTTCCGTATTTCCGGCATCATCATCGTCACGGTGGCGCTGTATATGACAAAGAGCTTCTGGCTCAGCCTGTCCTGGTGGGTATACCTGCTGGCAGCAGGCCTGGGACTTATCATCTTTGCGGCGTACACGGAACTGAAAAAGCACTGAACGGAAGAAACGCTGTAGGGAAGAAACATAGCCGGAAGAAGCATTGAACGGAAGAAGGCCTGAACAGAAGAAGCATTCAAAGAAGGCCAGTATTCTTTTGACACATTGTTACAGAAAGGCTATAATCAAGGGGACAGGTTTTTCTGTCCCCTGATGTGTTTTTCAGGAAAAAGAAAAAGGGAAAACGGAAAGCAATAAGCTCTCCGGGGAGGTTCTGGAATGTTGGATATCCTATTGAAAACCGCATATCTTTCAGCCATCATCCTGTCCTTGTACACGTCCGGATGGCTGCTGATAAAAGCAGATAAGAATAAGACCACCGGCGCATTGGCTGTCTGCCAGTTCCTTATCATTATATGGTGTATACCACAGATGTTCTCTTCCTTGTCGGTAACCAAAGGGATAAAATACCTGACCTATGTGATTTCCTATGTGGGAATCAGCTTTATCGGGCCTGCGTGGCTGGTGTTTGCCTTCCTATACAGCAAAAGGAGGCTGGGGCATCTGGCGGAGGCTGTGCTGTTTGGTATTGGAGCAATTAATTATTCCTTTCTGCTGACCAATGAATACCATCATCTGTTCTATACAAGCTTTGAGATAGGGCAGGTGGTTTACGGGCCTGTCTTCTATGTCCACATGATTTACACCTATATCTGCGTGCTGGCGGGGATGGGGGTGGTGCTGATGGCATTCAGGAAGAATGCCGTCGCATTGCCGCATATAACGGTCATCCTTCTGTCGGCCGCGGTTCCCCTTGGGTTTAACCTGCTCTATATGACGGGTCTGGTAAAATCCGGTTTCGATCTGACGCCTCCCGCATTTGCCTTGTCCAGCATCCTTATGCTGCTGGCCGTGTTCCGGTATGATTTCCTGGATGTGAATACCATGGCATTTGACCGGATGTTTGATTCCATTGCAGAGGGTGTGGTGGTGTACAACCGGAGGGGGAAGGTTACATACTGCAACGGTGCTGCCGCGGGCTGGTTCGGCCTGAAAGCCGGGGACGGCGTGGATATGCTTTGGGCAATATTAAGGGAAAATGGAATCAGCCCGGAGGAGGCGGCGGAGGGGAAGGAAACGGTCATGACGCTGGGGGATGGTCCGGCCGGCCGGAAACTGGAGGTGAAACGTTATGCCTACAGGGACCGGAATGGCAAAAACATTGCCGGGGCAGTGATGTTTACCGATGTGGGTAAATATTACCAGCTTCTGGAGCAGGAGCAGGAACTGGCTGTGTCCAACCAGAAACTGGCCATTGAGCAGGAGCGCAACCGCATAGCCCAGGAGGTCCATGATACAACGGGCCATACCCTTACCATGATAAATTCCCTGCTGAAGCTGATACGTATTGAATATGAAAAAGACGGAAAGGAAGCCGGGGCGGATGAAACCGGAATCCCGGAATACCTGAGACAGGCCCGGGAACTGGCGGGCAACGGCATCCGGGAACTGCGCTGTTCCATCAACCATCTCAGGCAGTCCTCATCCTATGGACTGATAACCCAGGGCGTATACCAGCTGGCCCAAAGCGTGAAGGAGTTTGAGGTGGAGGTGGAGATACAGGGGGAGGACAGGGAGGCATATTCCCACCTTTCCCCGGTTGTGTATGAGTGCCTGCGGGAAGCCATTACCAACTGCCTTAAGTATGCCCATGCCACCCACATGGACGTAATCCTTAAGTTTGGCAGCGGCTGCCTGAACCTGTACATTTTTGATAATGGGGCAGGGTGCGGGGAGATACAGGAGGGCAATGGGATGCGCGGTATCCGCCAGAGGACAGAAGCGGCCGGGGGTACTGTCCGGACCATATCCGGCAATGGGGAAGGGTTCCAGATTTACATCCGGCTGCCGCTTGTCGCGGCATAATCACAAGGGAATAAGGGAGATACGGTATGATAAAAGTAGTGATTGCTGATGATATCCAGATATTGAGGCAGGGGCTTAAGGCCATCCTGGAGCAGGATGATGAGATAGAGGTGGCGGGACTGGCAGCGGATGGCAGGGAGGCGTGGCAGCTGTGCAGGAAGCTTAAGCCGGATGTGGTGCTGATGGATATGCGCATGCCCCAGTATGACGGGAGCTATGGAATTACCAGGATTAAGGCGGATTTCCCGGACATACGGGTGCTGGTGCTCACCACCTTTGACGACAGGGAAACAGTGGATGCTGCCGTGCAGGGCGGGGCGGACGGATATATCCTTAAGGAGATGGAAGATGATAAGGTCATACAGTCCGTGAAGGCTGTATGCGCGGGAATCCGCGTGTTCGGCGGAAGTGTGTTTGAAGGCATGCGCCGTCAGATGGCGCCGGCGGGAGCCGGACCTGGCCTGGACCTAACACCCAGGGAGCGGGATATCATGCGCCTGGTTGCCCAGGGCATGGATAACAGGGAGATAGCGGCAGGACTGTTCCTGGCAGAGGGGACCGTGCGCAATAATATATCCCGTCTCCTGGAAAAGCTGAAGCTGAAGGACAGAACCCAGCTGGCTGTATTTACAGTGAAAAACAACCTGGATGTATGATGCCCTCCGTGTACGGGGAATCCGCGCTGCCTGTATACCGGGGGCAGTCTGTCCTCATTCATCTTTCAGGCCGTGTCCGGTATTGCTGTTGACCTGCATTTTAAACAGTTCCACCGGTATATAGTGCTTACTGGATACCAGGACCCGGTGGTTTTCATCGTACAGGGTCTCCTGTATCAGGATAAAGGAAGGGTGCTGGGACAGCAGGTATTTGGCGGCTGTAAAATTACCTGAGATCGGAAGAGCGTCGTGTAGGGAAAGAGTGTAGATCTCGGTGGTCGCCGTATCATTAAAAAAAAAAAAAAAAAA
>USJW01000052.1 GCA_900555045.1 uncultured Clostridium sp.
TTTTATAAAAGAAATTGGAAAAGTGTTAAAAGGGATATATGTGTGTTATAATATGTAAAAAGGGGTGATTAAAGTGGATGAAAGGTATCAAAAGGTATTTAAACCTGGAACCTATCCAGAGCTGACGTATGTGGTAAGGCAGTCCATGGGGACAAAATATACATATGAAGAGCGATTGCAGCAAAGTTTAAAAATCGATGGTTATTTAACCTACATTGTAGGTCCCTCAAAGACCGGAAAAACGGTACTGTGTGAACGTGTAATCGGGCGGGAGCGTATGGTATCAATGACCGGCAACGATTTTGCAAGAACATTTGATTTTTGGGAAATGTTGGGTAAAAAAGCGGGTCTGTCAATGAACGCGGAGGTCAGTGAACAGCAGTCGGATTTATCAAAAGAAGAGCAGAAATCAACGACTATTAAAAAAAAGTACAAAGGAAATAAGGACCGGGTAATTGAATACTTTAAGGCAAATAATAAGGTGTTTGTTCTGGATGATTTTCATTACGCATCCCCGGACATTCAATATGATATTGCATGCCAGCTGAAAGAGGTGATTCGGTTAGGTTTTAAGGCGATTGTAATTTCGCTGCCGCACCGATCGGATGATGCAATCAGGCTAAACCCGGACCTGACGGGCCGGATTTCTGTTATAGAAATTAAATCGTGGGAACAGAAGCAGTTAGAGGAAATTGCGAGGAAGGGCTTTAAGGAGCTGAATGTATTTGTTGATGATACATTAATTTCCAGAATCGCAATGGAAAGCATCCATTCTCCCCAATTAATGCAGGCTATTTGTCTGAATATTGGTCTTCTACCTGCTGATCACGAGGTAATTACGGATGAAGTCGTTGAGGAGAGCTGTAGATTTACCTGCATCAATCTCCCCTATGGAGATGTTGTCCGAATACTGAAGGCAGGCCCGCCGACAAGGGGGCAAAAACGTTTGCAGTATCAATTAAAGGATCACACATATAAAGACATATACAGTTTTATTTTAAAGATTCTGGCGGATAATCCACCACTTGTCGAGATTGACTTAGAAGAGGTGATGAAACGTATCCAGAACAATGTTGTAGACGGAAGGATTGCAAAAGAGCGGGTGAAAGATGCACTGAAAAAGTGGCAGGATATCCTGGATCATTCAGGACCCTTATATCAGGTATTTGAGTGGAAGGATGATATTTTGCATATACAGGATAATCTTTTTTTGTTTTATATTCGTTGGACGTTCAGCTCGGAGGTGCTATGAGTATACAGGAACTGGTACAACAGGGGAAAAAAATCACAGAGAGGTCGGATTTTGAAAGGATGAAAGCAGAATTCCTAAAATGGAGTGAAGCAGTAAGGAGAGGAGCCATTGACTGGCGATTACCCGAGAAAACCCGACAGATTTTGAACGTAAAACTGCACTATATTGAAAACGAGTACTCACCGGCGGACAGTATGACGGCGCTGAAGCGTGCGGTGGAGGATACGACATATATGTTGGAGACACTGGGAACTACATGTACCGACGATTTCTCGGAAGATACAAAACAGCTGATTGTAGAGAAGATTCTGACCAATTTTCATCTGCATATAAAGGCGATGTATCAGATGAAAACGCATGGCAAGGGGACGATACAGCAAGCCGATTTGAACAGAATCAAGATAGGAAACGAATATGATGTGCAACGGATTCTTTACTCCCTATTGGTACCGATATTTCCAGAAATCCGGACAGAAGTCGATGGCGATAATGGGTATAGCGGAACGCGGACAGATATTTATTTGAATCAGAATAAAATTGCAATTGAGATAAAATGCACACGAAAAAGCATGACAGAAAAAGATTTAGTTGAACAACTGGGAGCAGACGGATTTCATTACCAGGTCAATACGCTGTTTCTGTTTGTATACGATAAGGAAGGGATTATTAGAAATGTGGCGGCATTCGAGGCGGCTTTTAGAAGGACACCCCAAAATGGAGGGAAGACGATACGGGCAATCGTAATCCAGCCTGTAAATCTGTAAATAAGGGATCATTAGAACGGAGAAAATGCCATGCGCACAGAAAATGAAATCATGAGGGATGCCAAGGCTCTGTATGACTTCCTGTCTGAAGCCAGGCCGGCGCCGGAAAAGGCGGATATAATCCTCACAGCTGGCAGCCACGATGTGAGGGTGGCAGACTATGCGGCTAAGCTTTTTAAAGCAGGGCGGGCGAGACTGATCGTATGCAGCGGCGGGCTTGGAAAAATGACGGAGGGCGTGTGGGATCAGCCGGAAGCGGTTGTCTTTGCAAACAGATGTATGGCGCTTGGGGTTCCTGAGGGGAGTATTGTCATTGAAAAAGCGTCGACAAACACGGGAGAAAATTTTTCACTCAGCAAGGCCCTGTTAAACCGGCTGCAAATCTATCCGAAGACGGGTATTATCGTCTGCAAGCCGTATATGGCAAAGCGGGCTTGGGCCACAGGAACAAAGCAGTGGCCGGAGGTGCGCTGGAATGTGGAGACGCCGAAGCTCAGTTTTGAGGAATATCTGGAGATAGGGACTTTGCCGGAGCAGGAGATCAGCTTGATGGTGGGCGACATTCAACGGCTGAGGGTCTATGATGAGCTGGGATACCAGGCGCCTGTGCCGGTTCCCGACGACATGTGGGATGTGTATCAGCGCTTGGCAGCGGATGGGTATGATGAGTATGTAATCCGGTAGAGGGTTAACGGTGATTTTGGGGTGAGTGGGAAGGATAATATCCACTCATCTCATTTTGGGATAAGGGGGACAGCTACGGGGCAGTGTCCACGCCATCAAATCAAACTGTCCGGGCGGGCATAGAAATGCGATAGACGGAATCGACTCACGGACCTCCCATCTATCGCATTTTTTAGAGCTATTTTTACGGTAATAAATGCAATGCGCCATGCCCTCTATACCATCTGCCGGCGATTGCTTTACATGGGCCCTGGACGCCGCGTTACTTCTTCTTGCCACCCTTCCCCTTCTTCTCGCCCTTTTCCTTTTTGGGCTTTTCCGCCTTGCCGGCTTTTTTCTCCTTGGGAACCTTGACCTTCTCGGGCTTGCCGCCGGACTTCTCGGCTTTCTCGGACTTCTCGGCTTTCTCAGACTTTTCAGCTTTCTCCGCCTTCACCTTGGCGGGTTTCTCCGCTTTCTCCGCCTTCGCCTTGGAATTCTTCTCCGGCTTCTCAGAGTCCTTTTCTGGCTTCTCCTTGCCTTCCGGCTCAGCCTCCGAAGCCTCGATCTCCTTCTCAACCTTTCCCTTAGCGCTCTTGCCAGCCTTCGATTTCCCGCCCTTATCCTTCTTCGTCTTTGGCAGGGCGCCTTCAGGGTCCACCGCCCTGGCAGCGGCAGCGGCGGTCTCGGCGTCTAAGTCCTCCGGGAGCACGGTGCCGTCGGGGTAGAACTGCATGATGTCGTTTACGCCGCACTGAAGGATGGCACAGAGCGTATCGATGGTGTGGGTGGATACGTGCATGTTCTTTTTTAAGCGCCCGATCTGGCCGGCGCTGAAGCCGCACTGTTTGATCAGGCGGTACTGGGTAAAGCCTCTGTCTTCCAGGGTTTTCCACAGTCGGTCGTAACGAATCATAAGCTTCTCCTCCTCTGAATATTATCCATATTTGGATTGTAACACGGAACAGGGGGAAACACAAGGAAAACGGGGGTGGATAATATTCGCGTATAAACCAGAAGCTTCCAGGGGATAGTAGGATTATCCGATATTGACTATGATGAAGGAGGAAATGATGATGCCGGATTTGAGAGACAGTGAGACAGCGAAAAACCTGATGCGGGCGTTCGCGGGCGAGAGCCAGGCGCGCAACCGATATACCTTTGCCGCGGGGCTGGCAAGATTCCAGAAGATGCCGATGGTGGAGCAGATTTTTACCTACACGGCCAACCAGGAGAAGGAGCACGCGGAGATTTTTTATCAGTTTCTGGAGCCGCTGGATAAGGAAACCATATTCATAGACGGGGGTTATCCGGTTGATATGGAGCAGAATACCCTGGCGCAGTTAAACGCTGCGGCCCACAATGAGTTCGAGGAGCACGACGTGGTGTATAAATCCTTCGGCGACATCGCCAAGTCGGAGGGCTTCACCCAGATCGGAAACGCATTCCACATGATCGCGGAGATCGAGAAGACCCACGGTGAGCGGTTCCAGTACCTGGCGGATCTTCTGGGCAGCGGAAAACTGTATATCTCCGATGTGAAGACCGGCTGGGTCTGCTTAAACTGCGGTTACGTGCACTACGGCACGGAGGCGCCACAGATGTGCCCGGTGTGCAAGCATGAGCAGGGATATTTTGTCAGAGTGGAGTTGGCTCCCTGGTATCTGAGACATTAGAGGGAGTGAGCGGGCGGACGCCGGGTACAGTGGGCCCTGGCGTCCTTTTTGCTTTGAAAATCGCGGCAATTATGCTATGATACTATCTGAGACTTAAAAAGGGAACTGAAGGAGAGACGAGAGATGGCGCACAGAGTGAAAGCAGTGATTTTTGACCAGGACGGTCTGATGTTTGACACGGAGCGGTTGTCCGTGAAGGCGTGGAGCGAGGTGGGAAAACGGTACGGGATATCTGTTGGGGAGGACTTTTTTGACGCGATGCGGGGGACCAAGCCGGAGGTGGTGCGGCGGATGTTAAAGGAGATGTACGGCGAGTCCTTTGACTGCGACCGTTTCCTGGAGGAGAAGCGCGCCTACTCCTACGAGCAAATTGCCAGGGAGGGCGTGCCGGTGAAGAAGGGCTTAAAAGAGCTCCTTACATACCTGAGGGAGCACGGCGTGAAGACCGCAGTGGCAACCTCCAGCAGCCGCCACTGGACGGAGCAGAACACCCGCGGTGCCGGGGTGGACCAGATGTTTGACGCCTACGCGTTCGGGGAGATGGTGAAGCGTCCCAAGCCGGATCCGGAGATTTTCTACCTGGCGGCCGATATGCTGGGGGAGAAGCCGGAGGAGTGCATCGTGTTGGAGGACAGCTTCAACGGGATTAACGCCGCGCTGAATGGAGGATTTTTGGCGGTGATGGTGCCGGATTTGAGCATCCCGGGACCGGAGCTTGTGGAGCGGCTGACGGCGAAGTGTGACAGTCTCATGGACGTGATCGGACTGTTTGAGGAGGGCTTTTTTACCTGCTGATTTTGGAGAAGGAGGGCAATGGGCGTGAAGTGTAGTGTTGCGATCTACCCGTCGGCGGACTGGCGGGAGAAGCGGGAGAGCTGGGGCGCGTATCTGGACCTGGCGGTGCGGTACGGGTTTACGGAGGCATTCTCCTCCATTCATCTGCCGGAGGTGGCGCTGGGGGAACAGCTTGACATGCTGGAGGCGCTGGCAGAGGAGGTCCATGTCCGTGGGATGGAGCTGACGGCGGATATCGGCGGGGGAGAGATCTGTGAAATTCTGGAAAGACCTGAGGACTGTGAGCGCCTGCGCTGCCTGGGGCTGGAGTTTGTCCGCCTGGATTACGGCTACAGCGCAGAGCAGGCGGGGCGCATGTATCGTGAGTGGAATTTAAGGGGGTTCATGGTCAACGCTTCCACCTGCAGCGCGGGGGAGGCGAGGGATCTGGTGAATGCCCTCAAGCGCGTGGGGCAGGCCGTGGAGCTGCGCGCCTGCCACAATTTCTACCCGCGGCCGGAGACCGGACTGGATCAGGAATTCTTTGAGGAGCAGACGCGGATCTTTTCGGAGCTGGGCCTGCGGGTTTACGCGTGCATCCCCTCCGCCTGCCACCCGCGCCCGCCTCTGGGGCTGGGGCTTCCCACTGTGGAGCGGCACCGGCACACCGGCGTGTTTCGCGCTGCGGTGGAGCTTGCGGGAAGTGCGGGGATCGGAGGGCTGCTGGCGGCGGACGAGTTCTTCCCCGAGGAGGAGCTGGCGGCGATCCATGCGGCGGTGGCGCATGAGCCGCTGACGCTTCGGGTCCGGCCGGAGGAAGGGCTGTCAGAGGGGGAGCGGGCCATGATCAGTGGGGCCGTGCACCACATCCGGTATGACAGCAACAGCCGGATTCTGCGCTCCCGGTCTTCCAGGGAGATCTCGCGGATCGGCGGCAGGGTGGCGCCGGGCAAGATGGCGCCGCGCCTCCGAGGGACGGTGACGGTGGACAACGAGGGCTACGGCCGCTACAGCGGGGAGCTTCAGATTGTGCTGGCGGACCTGCCCGCAGACCCGCGGGTGAACTGCGTGGGCCTTGTTCTGCCGGAGGATATGTGGAAGTTGGACTATTTCCGAAAGGGATATGACTACCGGCTGGTGCCGGAGGCGTGACCGCTTGCGACGGCTGGCCGGCACGCGCTGCATGGAGGTGACAGAGTGTTAAAATGGATAACTGCTGCCGGTGTGTTGGCGGCCAGCGCCTGCCTGGCGCGGTCTGAGTATGAGAAAAAGCGGTTTCTGGTGGAGGAGACCTGCATAGCGTCCGGCAAGATCCGCGAGGAGAGGATGCTTGTGTTCCTGTCGGATTTGCACAACAATGAGTTCGGCCCGGGGAATGAGCGGCTTTTGGCGGCGATCCGGGGGCTGCGGCCGGATGCGGTTCTGATCGGCGGGGACATGATGGTGTGCAAGGGGGAGCGGGACATCTCCGTTCCGCTTCGGCTCATCCGTCAGTTGGCCGCAGAGTTTCCGGTTTACTGCGGGAACGGGAATCATGAGAACCGGATGGTGTGGGAGCGGGAGACCTACGGCAGCCTGTATGAGACGTACCGGGATGAGCTGCGCAGCCTGGGAGTCGTTTACCTGGAGAACGGGACGGCGGCGCTGGGGACAGATATCCAGGTGTCCGGCCTGGACTTGTCGGAGCGGTATTACCGGAAGGCGTTTTTCCAGAAACTGGATTCCATGCCGTCGGGGTACATCGAGCGGCGGCTGGGGCGCGTCACCGGGACGGCGCGGGAGGAAAAATTCCAGATTCTTCTGGCCCACTCGCCCATGTATTTTCATGAGTATGCGGCCTGGGGCGCCGACCTAACGCTGGCAGGGCATTTCCACGGGGGAACGATCCGGATTCCGGGGCTCGGCGGGGTGATGACGCCTCAGTACCAGTTCTTTCTGCCCTGGTGCGCGGGGAATTTTGTGGAGAATGGGAGGCGGATGATCGTCAGCCGGGGGCTGGGCACGCACTCCATCAATATCCGCTTAAACAACCGGCCGCAGCTGGTGGTGGTGCGCCTGAAAAAGCAGTAGCAACGAGGCGCGTTCTGTGATAAGATAAATGCTGGCGGCCCGGTGTGGGCGGCTAAAACGGAAAAAAGAGGATCTATGGGACAGATATCTTACAAGCTGGAGCATTTCGAGGGACCGCTGGATTTGCTCCTGCATTTGATTGAGAAAAATAAAGTGAGCATCTATGACATCCCCATCTCGGAGATCACCAACCAGTACCTGGAGTATGTGCGGGGGATGGAGCGGGAAGACCTAAACGTGGTCAGCGAGTTTTTGGTGATGGCGGCGACGCTCTTAGACATCAAGGCCCGCATGCTGCTTCCCAAGGAAGTGGACGAGGAGGGCGAGGAGATCGACCCGCGGGCGGAGCTGGTTAAACGCCTTTTGGAGTACAAGACTTATAAGTACATGGCCGAGGAGCTGGCCAGGCGCGAGGACGGGGCGGAGCGTCTCCTGTACAAGGCGCCCACCATCCCGCCGGAGGTGGCAAAGTACGAGCCGCCGGTGGACCTAGACAGTCTGCTGGACGGCCTGACGCTGGCAAAGTTAAAGCGTGTCTTCGAGCAGGTGATGAAGCGCAAGGAGGACAAGGTCGATAAGATCCGAAGCAATTTCGGTACCATCCGGCGGGAGCCGGTGAGCCTGGAGCAGAAGATCGGGGCCGTGATGGGGTATGCCAGGAAGAACCGGAAGTTCAGCTTCTGCCAGCTGCTGATGGAGCAGGCGGACAAGCTGGAGGTGGTGGTCACGTTCCTGGCGGTGCTGGAGCTGATGAAGATCGGAAAAATCCACCTGATGCAGGAGGAGATCTTCGGGGACATGCAGATCGAGACGCTGGAGCCGGAGGGCGAGGAGGCGGACCTGGATCTGGACGGCCTGGATGATTTCGCAGAGTAAGGATTTGAGGGATAAGGACGGATATGATGGAAGAAGGAAAACTGACAGAGACGACCGGGAAAAAAACGGTGTCGGGACAAAACGGCCAGCTGGAACTGGATTTTCCGCCCACTGAGAACGAGAAGGAGCAGGAGGCGGTGATCGAGGCGGTGCTCTTTACCATGGGGCGCTCCGTGGAGCTGCGCCAGCTGGCGGCGGCCATCGGCCAGAATCAGGAGACCGCCAGAAAGGCGGTGGAGCGGCTCATGGCGCGCTACAGCCGGAGCAAAAACTGCGGCATGCAGATCATTGTGCTGGACGACAGCTACCAGATGTGCACCAAGGCCAAGTACTACGAGAACCTGATCCGCGTGGCGTCCACGCCGAAAAAGCAGGTGCTCACGGAGGTCATGCTGGAGACCCTGTCAATCATCGCCTACAAGCAGCCGGTGACCAAGCTGGAGATCGAGAAGATCCGCGGCGTCAAGTCCGACCACGCGGTGAACCGGCTGATCGAGTACAACTTAGTCTATGAGGTGGGCCGCATGGACGCCCCCGGGCGCCCGGCGCTGTTCGCCACCACCGAGGAGTTCCTGCGCCGCTTCGGCGTGGGCTCCACCGACGACCTCCCCACCATGAACCCGGAGCAGGCGGAGGAGATCAAGGCCGAGGTGGAGGAGGAACTGCAGCTCAAGCTGGAGGACTTGGCGGCGCAGAGCGCGGCGGAGTCTGGGGAGAGCGAAGATATGGACGGGGAGGAAGCGGCCATGGCGGAGGCGGCTGCCGCGACCGTGGTAGAGAATGGCGCGGATGGTGCGGAGGTTGCGGCGGAAGGGCCTGGGGCGGCTACGACCGCGGAGAGCGAAACCATCACAGACGGCGCGGAGGTTGCGGCGGAAGAGCCTGGAGCGGCCACGACCGCGGAAACCGAAACCGCCACGGCCGGCGCGGCGTCTGCAGCGGAAACATCCGAGGCGGCCGCAACCGCGGAGAACGGTGCGGACAACGCAGACCCCACCCCTACCCCCCTCACCCAGGAAGAACTCGAGGCCCTGGAGCTCGAGCAGGAGGCGGCGTACGCTGCGGAGCTGGAGGCGGCTGCGGCGGCCAGGGAGGAAAAGGACGGCGACGATTGGTATTGACGGATATTGATTCAAAAAGAGACGTTTTCCCTGCCGGAAACCGTCTCTTTTTTCGCCTCCGGCAGCCGCAGCCATAATCGGTGCATATAGGCACGGTTGCTCGGATCACGGTTTTGCCTGTCAAAAAGATAGCGCGTTAAGCCTCCACATTTTCTCTTGACTTCCATTCTTCCCCGTGATAGGATATCAGAGGCAATATACAGATCATGTGTATCTGGTATACATAAAACACAACATCTAGTATGGCGCTGCGCAAATTCCTGTGCGATGGCAGGAAATATGGCACAGTTATTTACGCAGCGCCATACTAGTACCGTGATGAATAATAGCAGGCCGGAGGTACGGATTCCGGCGGGATGAGACAGGAGGAAAAGCCATTGGAGTGCAGTGATATCAAGGTGATAAAAAAGGACGGGACCAGAGAGGATTTCAATGTCCAGAAGGTGGTGGCGGCGGTCAGCAAGTCGGCGGAGCGCGCCATGATCCGCTTCTCGCGGGCGGAGATCAATTTTATCTGCCAGTTTGTGGAGGAGAAGGCCCAGGAGATGGACGTGCAGGAGATCCCCATCTCCCAGATGCACAATATCGTGGAGGGGGCCCTGGAGAAGGTGAACCCGCAGGTGGCGAAGAGCTACCGGGACTACCGCAACTACAAGCAGGATTTCGTGCAGATGCTGGACGATGTGTACAAGAAGAGCCAGTCCATCATGTACATCGGCGACAAGGAGAACAGCAACACGGACAGCGCCCTGGTCTCCACCAAGCGCAGCCTGATTTTCAACGAGCTAAACAAGTCCCTCTACCAGAAGTTTTTCATGACCGTGGAGGAGCTTCAGGCCTGCAGGGAGGGCTACATCTACATCCATGACATGTCCGCCAGGCGCGACACCATGAACTGCTGCCTGTTCGACGTGAAGTCCGTGCTCACGGGCGGCTTTGAGATGGGCAACCTCTGGTACAATGAGCCCAAGACCCTGGACGTGGCCTTCGACGTGATCGGGGATATCGTGCTCAGCGCGGCCAGCCAGCAGTACGGCGGCTTCACGGTTCCCAGCGTGGAGGAGATTCTGGCCCCCTACGCGGAGAAGTCCTACGAGCTCTACATCAATAAGTACCTGGACTTAGGGCTGACCGACGAGAAGGCGAAGGAGGTGGCCATGAAGGACGTAAAACGGGACATGGAGCAGGGCTTCCAGGGCTGGGAGTACAAGTTTAACTCCGTCTCCTCCAGCCGCGGGGACTACCCCTTCATCACCATGACCGCGGGCACGGGCACCAGCCGCTTCGCCAAGATGGCCACCATCACCATGTTGAACATCCGCAAGGGCGGCGAGGGCAAGAAGGGCCACAAGAAGCCGGTTCTGTTCCCCAAGATCGTGTTCCTCTACGACGAGAAGCTGCACGGGCCGGGCGGTGAGCTGGAGGACGTGTTCGAGGCGGGCATCGACTGCTCCAGCAAGACCATGTACCCCGACTGGCTGTCCTTAACCGGGGAGGGCTACATCGCCAGCATGTACAAGAAGTACGGCAAGATCATCTCCCCCATGGGCTGCCGCGCCTTTTTGTCCCCCTGGTACGAGCGGGGCGGCATGAACCCGGCGGACGAGAACGACGCGCCGGTGTTCGTGGGCCGCTTCAACATCGGCGTTGTGAGCCTGCACCTGCCCATGATTCTGGCCAAGGCGCGCCAGGAGAGCCGGGACTTCTACGAGGTGCTCGACTACTACCTGGAGCTGATCCGCAAGATCCATATCCGCACCTACGCGTACCTGGGCGAGATGAAGGCCAGCACCAACCCTCTGGCCTACTGCGAGGGCGGCTTCTACGGCGGCCATCTGGGGCTGCACGACAAGATCAAGCCGCTCCTTAAGACCGCCACCGCCTCCTTTGGCATCACGGCCTTCAACGAGCTCCAGCGGCTCTACAACGGCAAATCCCTGGTGGAGGACGGCGCCTTCGCACTGGACGTGCTGCAGCACATCAACGACAAGGTGAACCAGTTCAAGGAGGAGGACGGGAATCTCTACGCCATCTACGCCACCCCGGCGGAGAATCTCTGCGGCCTGCAGGTGAAGCAGTTCCGCAAGAAGTACGGCATCATCGAGAATGTCTCGGACCGCGAGTACGTGAGCAACGGCTTCCACTGCCACGTGACCGAGGACATCACCCCCATCCGCAAGCAGGACCTGGAGTACCGGTTCTGGGAGCTGAGCAACGGCGGGAAGATCCAGTACGTGAAGTATCCCATCAGCTACAACAAGGAGGCCATCCGCACCCTGGTTCGCAGGGCCATGGCCATGGGCTTCTACGAGGGCGTGAACCTGTCCCTGGCCTACTGTGACGACTGCGGACACCAGGAGCTGGAGATGGACGTGTGCCCCAAGTGCGGCAGCAAGAACCTGACGAAGATCGACCGCATGAACGGGTATCTCAGCTACTCCCGCGTGAAGGGGGACACCCGCTTAAACGACGCGAAGATGGCGGAGATCGCCGAGCGCAGGAGCATGTAAAAACGAAAAAAATTTTCAAACTACTTTGGCGGGCCTTGCTTTTCCGGCCAAAGTCTGTTAGGATAGAAGAGAAATATAGAGAAAAGGAAGTGAACACTCAGTGGAAGGTCGAAGTTGCAAGATGAAGGCGGACGAATCTGGATATGTGCATAGGCGTATGGATCAGGCGGTAGTCTGCTGGAGCGTATTCGGCGGACACTGATTGTTTGATTGACCCGGCGTTTATGGAGGGGCGGCTGGTTCCTGAGAGGGAGGCGGCAGTCTCTCCTTTTGCGTGTGCGCAAATCCATGCAAGCTGCTTTCATCGGCCCAGACAAAAATGGAAACCGGAGAGGAGAACGACATGGAAAAAGTAATTGAAATGATGTTACAGCTGGCGGAGGAGAAGAAGTACCGCCAGTTGAAGGAGATGCTGATGGAGATGAACGAGGTGGATATCGCCGCGTTCATCGACGAGCTGGACTCGGAGAAGACGGTGGTGGTGTTCCGCATCCTGCCGAAGGAGCTGGCGACGGACGTGTTCGCCTGCTTATCTGTGGAAAAGCAGCAGCACATTATCACCAGCATCACGGACCGCGAGGTGGCGACCATCGTCGAGGATCTGTTTGTGGACGACGCGGTGGATATGCTGGAGGAGCTGCCCGCCACGGTGGTGAAGAAGGTGTTGCAGAACGCGAAGCCGGACACCCGGGCGCTGATCAACCAGTTCCTCAAATACCCGGACAACAGCGCCGGAAGCATCATGACCGCGGAGTACGTGGGGCTCAAGAAGACCATGACGGTCAAGGAGGCTTTCGACTACATTCGCCGCCACGGCGTGGACAAGGAGACCATCTACACCTGCTACGTGATGAACGAGGCACGGCAGCTGGAGGGCGTGGTCACGGTGCGGGATCTCCTGATGAACAGCTACGAGACCGTGATGGAGGACATCATGGACACCCACGTGATCAAGGCGGTGACCACGGACGACCAGGAGGAGGTGGCGGACTGCTTCCAGAAGTACGGCCTGCTAAACCTTCCGGTGGTGGACCACGAGAACCGGCTGGTGGGGATCGTGACCGTGGACGACATCGTGGACGTCATCGAGCAGGAGGCCACGGAGGACTTTGAGAAGATGGCGGCCATGGCGCCCAGCGAGAAGCCGTACTTAAAGACCGGCGTGTTCCAGCTGGCCAAAAACCGCATCTTCTGGCTGATGGTTCTGATGATCAGCAGTCTGATCACCGGCGGAATCCTGGCCAAGTACGAGAACGCCTTCGCGGTGCTTCCGCTGTTAGTCACCTTTATCCCCATGCTGACGGACACGGGCGGCAACGCCGGAAGCCAGAGCAGCACCTTAATCATCCGCGGCATGGCGGTGGGCGAGATCGAGCCCGGAGATTTCATGAAGGTGGCCTGGAAGGAGCTTCGCGTGGGCACCCTCGTGGGCTTCGTGCTGGGCGTGGTGAACTTTATCCAGCTGATGATCCGCTTCCCGGGCCAGCCCCTGGTCTGCGCCACCGTGGTGATCAGCCTGATGGCCACCGTGATCGCGGCGAAGACCATCGGAAGTATGTTACCCATCGCGGCCAAGGTGTTCCACATGGACCCGGCCATCATGGCGGCGCCGCTCATCACCACCATCGTGGACGCGCTGAGCCTGGTGATCTACTTCCAGCTGGCCTGCGCGCTGTTACAGCTGTGATCGGAGAATGAATCAAAAAATGGCATTGAAGTGGGCCGGAGTTCGGCTTGCTTCAATGCCATTTTTAAAAGATTCAGTCGTCGCGGCTGCAGTCCGCTAACCCCCTCACATAGGCGATGGCCTTGCTGCGGTTTCTGGAATCCAGAAGGCTATAGTAATCCAACAGTTCCTTCTGGTCTGGGGTCAGGGTGGCGGACACGCCGTCGACGCTGTAAAATTCACTTAGGGTGATGCCCATCGCCGCACATACGCGCCGCAGGGTGGTGATGCTGGGCGTGGTGGTGCGCCGAAAAAGATTGCTTATATTGTTTGCCGAGTCCTTCATCTCCTTTGCCAGTTTATAATGGCTCCACCCGCGCTCTCTGCACAGTTCTTCAATCCGTTCCAGCTCATAATTCATTCTTCCACCACCATGACGATTTTAACAACATATGTGGTTATTGTACCCCAGGAATCGTTTAAATATCAGACTGAAAAAGCGTGTACAAATACACACTTTATAGTGTATAATCTAGTTGATAAAACGTGGTAGAGGGGAAGAGTTAATGTTCCGGTTTATCCTTAAAACCGAGCAGCGCGTTGGGGGTTACCCTGAAAAACTTGCACAGGGCCCTTAGTTCGATGTCTGTGACAAGGCGGGTACCTTTTTCAATTCTGAGGATTGTCAGATCATTGAAGTCATAGCCGTCCACTTGAAGTTTGGCGGCCAGAGTCCGTTGGGAGAGTCCTCGCTTTTGGCGGAGTTCGCGAATCTGCTCACCAATCAGATTTTTCTTTGGTTCCGAGTGGTACGATATTTTCATTATTAACCTCACATAATTAAAATTTTCTAATAGTGAAATATTTATATGAATTGTAAGGAATAATGCGATTAGATATACTTCTAATAATGAAGCAAACAAAAATAAATTTAATATTCGAAAGGAAGAAGACATGGCGACAATATTAGAACAGCTGGAGAGTGAAGAGATTGCTGCGTACAAGGAGGAGCTGCACAAGTACCTGAATGAGATCCCGGACAAGTTCTTTTACGAGTACTTCAACATCCGCCCCATGACGGACGAGATTTACGACGGCATCAGCCGGGATTTAATGATCCGCGGCTACTACACGCTGCTGGCCCGTTTCTCCGAGCACCACAAGGACTTGAAGCGTTATATGCATGAATACAAGTAAAAGTGTGGAAAAATCCTCCGTCATATGTTAAACTAGGAAAAGTGGCCCTTGGCCCCTACAAATGAATACGGAGGGAATACAATGAAGAAGTTTCTGGATGAATTCAAGGCATTTGCACTGAAAGGGAACATGATTGATCTGGCAGTCGGCATGATTATCGGCAGCGCGTTCACATCCATTGTAAGTTCGCTGGTCAACGATATTTTTATGCCCATTCTAAGCCTGGTGACCGGAAAGGTGGATTTCACCAACATGTTCATCGCGCTGGACGGAAATAAGTATGCGACGCTGGCCGCTGCGAAGGAGACGGAGGTTGCCACCATCAATTACGGCGCCTTTATCACGCAGACGATCAACTTCTTACTCATGGCCCTGGTGGTGTTCATCGTGGTGAAGCAGATCAACAAGCTGCGCGGACTGGGCAAGAAACCGGAGGCACCGGCTGCGCCCACGGAGAAGGAATGCCCGTTCTGCCGGACCATGATCCCCATCGGAGCGGTGCGCTGCCCTCATTGTACTTCCCAGCTTGAAATTTCAGAGGAGAAAGCGGGAGAGTAAACGATGCGTTATCACAATATCACAAAGGACGACATGCTCAACGGCGAGGGACTGCGGGTGGTGCTCTGGGTTGCGGGCTGTACCCACGGCTGCCCGGAGTGCCACAACCCGGTGACCTGGGATATAAAAGGGGGAATCCCCTTCGACCAGGCGGCAAAGGACGAGCTGTTTGAGGAGCTTAAGAAGGACTACATATCCGGTGTCACCTTGAGCGGCGGAGATCCGCTGCACCCGGAAAACCGGGAGGACATCGCCCTTCTGATCGACGAGATCCGGTCTGAGTATCCGGAAAAGACCATCTGGCTCTACACAGGCTTTGACTGGGAGGAGATCTGTGATCTGCCCTGCATCGCCAAGGTGGACGTGGTGGTGGACGGCGAGTTTCAGATCGCTTTAAAGGACAACAGCCTGCACTGGAAGGGCAGTGCAAACCAGCGGGTTATCGACGTGAAGAGCTCCCTTGTAAAGGGCGAAGCGGTGCTTTACACCAGGAGCTGAGCGCGGGCGGAACTTGACATTTTACAGAAAAAGGTAAGGACAAGACATGCAGAGAATTGCGAGATTTCACAAAGTAAGTTTTGAACAGTTTGCGGGAGACTGGCGCGATACCTTCGGGGACTGCGCGGATGAGGAGCTGAAAGGAATTTATGACTCCATAAAGCTTCCGGCCCGCGCCACATCCGGGTCCGCCGGCTACGATTTTTACACCCCGGTGGCAGTGACGATCGCTCCGGGGCAGTCGGTGAAGATCCCCACCGGGGTCCGGGCCGAGATGGAGGAGGGCTGGGTGCTCCAGATCTTCCCCCGCAGCAGCCTGGGATTTAAATACCGGCTTCAGTTGAACAATACGGTCGGAATTATTGACAGCGACTATTTTTACTCGGACAACGAGGGACACATGTTCATCAAGATGACCAACGACTCGCGGGAGGAAAAGACGGTGGAGCTTGGCGCGGGCATGGCCTTCGCCCAGGGCATCTTCATCCCCTTTGGCATCACGGTGGACGACGACTGCAAGAGCTCCAGAAACGGGGGCTTCGGCAGCACGGATGCGAGGTAAGAGATGAGCAGAAACAGTGGAAATATCCGCTACCGGGAGGGACGGCCCTACAACGCGGGCCGGGATCCCAGGTTGGACCGGGAGCGGCGCACCTCGCGCAAACGCCGCCGCAGGCAGCGCCTGGTAAAGGGACTCTTGGCCTGGGCGGTCTGCATTCTTCTGGTGGCTCTTGTGGCCTGGGGAACCGTGCGGGTCATCGGCCATCTGTCGAACTCCAAGCAGCGGGAGCTGCGGGCTGCCGGCATCGAGAAGCTTGAGGCCGGTGATTTCACCGGGGCCGTGGACAGCTTCGATCAGGCGCTGGCCCTTTTGGACAAGGACACCGGCGAGCTGGCGGTGGACCTCCTAAGCTACCGGGCGGAGGCGGAGTACCGGATGGAGGACTACGAGGCGGCACTCTACAGCTACAAGCTGCTTATGGAGCGCGATCCCAAGCACATGGAGTACTGGTACATGGGAAGCATGTGCGCTGCGGCCCTCGGGGACACCGCGCAGGCGGTGGAGCTCTACGACAAGGTGCAGCGGACGGAGGAAGGCAAGGCGGACAAGGAGAGGGCAGAGGGCCGGTTGAAGGCGCTCCTGACGGTGGGCGCGGCCTGCGTGAAGGACAAGTCCTACGACCAGGCAATGAGCCTCTACGAGAACGCGCTGAGGGATGGACTGACGGATGCGAAGATCAATTTTCAGATGGGCTTATGCCAGATGGCTGAGTCGAATTACAAAGACGCTGCTGATTCGTTTGACAAGGCGAAGCTAGCCGCCGGCGAGGATCAGGAGCTGCTGCGGGAAGCCTCGTATAACCGGGCGGTGTGCAGCGAATACTTATATCAGTACGACGAGGCGCTTAAGCTGTTTTCAGAGTACAACAAGAGCTTTGGCCCGGATGAGCGGGCGGAGCATGAGATTGCATTTTTAAAGAGCCGCTGAGGGCGCTGTACGCGCCTTCGCGGCGCAAATCACAGAGACACGAGGTAGTATGGCAGAATTATTTGATTTAAAAGAGATGGAGGAGCGGGTCATCCTGGTCGCGGTCAGCACCGGGGACGGGGATGACGCGGAGGCCTCCTTAAAGGAGCTGGCGGAGCTAGTGAAGACGGCCGGCGCCGTGACGGTGGACCGGATGATCCAGAACCGGGAGCAGGTGCACCCGGGCACGTACCTGGGAAAAGGGAAGATCGACGAGGTGAAGGAGCGCATCTGGGAGCTCGACGCAACAGGAATCGTCTGCGACGACGAGCTGAGCCCGGCGCAGCTCAAGAACCTGGAGGCGGCCCTGGACACCAAGGTGATGGACCGGACCATGGTCATTCTGGACATCTTCGCCTCCCGGGCCCACACCCGCGAGGGAAAAATCCAGGTGGAGCTGGCGCAGCTCAAATACCGGGCCGCGCGCCTGGTGGGCATGCGCGCCTCCCTGTCCCGTCTGGGCGGCGGAATCGGCACCAGAGGGCCGGGCGAGAAGAAGCTGGAGGTGGACCGTCGTTTGATCCACGAGCGCATCGGGCAGCTGAAGGCGGAGTTGGAGGACGTGAAGCGCCACCGGGAAGTCACCAGGCAGCAGCGTGAGCGGAATTTCGCCATGACGGCGGCCATTGTGGGTTACACCAACGCGGGGAAATCCACCCTGCTCAACCGGCTGACGGACGCGGACATTCTGGCGGAGGATAAGCTCTTCGCCACCCTGGACCCCACCACCCGCAGCTTTGTGCTTCCAAACGGCCAGCAGGTCCTGCTGACCGACACGGTGGGCTTTATCCGAAAGCTGCCCCACCACCTGATCGAGGCCTTTAAGAGCACCCTGGAGGAGGCCAAATACAGCGACATCATCCTCCACGTGGTGGACTGCTCCAACCCGCAGATGGACATGCAGATGCATGTGGTGCGGGAGACCTTGAGGGAGCTTGAGATCGTGGATAAGACCGTGGTGACGGTGTTTAACAAGATCGACCGCCTGCGGGAGCTTGAGGCTGCCGGGGAGGCCGGCCCCCTGGCCCAGATCCCCCGGGATTTCTCCGCCGACTACCAGGTGCGTATCTCCGCCAAAGCCGGTGAGGGCCTGGACGACTTAAGCCAAGTCCTGGAAGAAATCATCCGCAGCCGGAGAGTCTACCTGGAGAAAGTCTACCCCTACGCCCAAGCCGGAAAAATCCAGACAATCCGCAAATACGGACAGCTGTTAAAGGAAGAGTACCGGGAGGACGGCATCGCCGTGGAAGCGTACGTGCCCGCGGAGATGTTTGGGAATTTGGTGAGGGAGTAGCGGCAAAATGGTGAGTGACACCGAGACGAGTTCTTTTTGAACTTTGAGCAGCACCATAAACAGAAGCATTAAATCCGTTTTTTTGCTACAGATTTAATGCTTCTGTTTTTCTATATCCGGATCCTGTCGCTGAAAATCCAACATTCACCTTTATGCGACTGCGCAGTGGGTGAGAGCCGGGGGGGGCGGGGGAGGCAGTCACCTCCCTCCCCCGGCTCTCACGAACGGATGCATCTCACACCTCAGAGCTAAACACTCCACGTTTTTTATACGCCAAAACCCTATATTCTACGCCATTTCCAAACATATTCCATCCCGGAATACTCCCTACAACTTATCCGAATTGGACTTGTGTACCCAAAGCGAATATGATTAAGAAAAACAAGCATATACGAGGAGGTATCACAATGTCAGAACTGCAATACGGCGGCGCTCCCCTTGCGGAGGCGGTTAAAAACGCTTATGCCGATGGAATGGACGACTATCACCTGGAACCCATGGTTTTGACGGAGAACAAAAAGCCCGTGGGCAGAATCGCCGACGGGGACAGCGTGATTTTCTGCTGCCGCCGCGGCGAGCGGGAAATCGAGCTGACGGACATGTTTACGGATCCGGCGTTCGACAAGGTTCCCCGCCGCATGCTGAAGGATTTATATTTTGCCATCATGACCCTGTACCACGAGAAATTTAAGGATCTGCCTATCGCCTTCGCGCCCTCCCATGTGGAGCGCCCGCTGGCCCAGGTGCTGTCCGAGGCGGGAAAGAGCCAGTTCCACTGTGCGGAGTCCGAGAAGTTTGCCCACGTGACCTTTTTCTTCAACGGCGGGGAGAACGCCCCTTTTGCGGGCGAGACGGACAAGTGCATCCCGTCCCCCAAGGGCGTTCCCTTTGATCAGCTGCCCGAGCTGTCCCTGCCGGAGGTGGCAGAGAATGTGATCGGCGCGCTGGGCAAGTACGACTTCATTGTCACAAACTTCGCCAATGGCGACGTGGTGGGGCATACGCTGAACTCCGACGCCAAGCGGATCGCCTGCCGGGAGGTCAGCAGACATCTGAAACAGGTGGTGGAGGCCGCGCTTGAGGAGGACTATGTGGTGGCGGTCACGGCCGACCACGGCAACATTGAGAACCTTCGCACCCCCTCGGGCAAGCCCGACGGCGCGCACACCAAAAACCAGGTGGCCTTCGTCCTGATGGACCCCAGGGATGAATCGCCCATCGCACTTGAGGACGGCGCCCTCTCCGACGTGGCGCCCACGGTGCTGCATGTTTTGGGCATCGACAAGCCGCAGGAGATGACCGGCCGCAACCTGGCGCCGGGCCGCAGCTTCGGGGAGGGGCGCAAGATGCTTCTCGTCATCCTGGACGGCTGGGGTCTGGGGGATGAGACCGACAACGACGCCATCCACTCGGCGGATACCCCCTTCTGGGATGTGCTGCTTCGCGAGCGCTCCTGGTCGAAGCTTCACGCCTCCGGCGAGTATGTGGGTCTGGGCGCAGGAAAGCCCGGCAACTCCGAGGCCGGGCATATCAATCTGGGCGCGGGGCGCCTGGTCCTGCAGGACGATATCCGCCTGGACGCGGCGGTGAAGGACGGCAGTTTCCAGAAGAATCCCGTGTTCCTGGAGGCGATCGACCGCTGCCGCAGATCGGGGAAGGCGCTGCACCTCCTGTCCTACCTGACGCACAAGTCCTCCCACGGCTCCATCGACTACCCCTTAGCCATCTGCGAGATGGCGAAGGACCTGCCGGAGGTGTACCTGCACATCATCTTTGACGGGCGCTCCACCGAGCCGGGATCCGCCCCGGACATGCTTCTGGAGCTGGATCGCCGTCTGGGGGAGATCGGCGGGAATTTCTGTGTTGTGGACGGTGTGGGCCGCGGCCTTGTGCTGGACCGCGACCAGAACTGGGGAAATGTGAGCCGCGCCTACAACGCCCTCACGGACGGCATGGACGCCCTTCAGTACGGGGAGACCTGATTGGAGAACAGATCCAGGAATTTCCGCTCCCACCAGGTCAGGGGCGTGTTCTTCCGGTAGACGCAGTCCACCGGGCGCTCGAGGGATACGCCGTCGATTTTGCACTGCGCCAGCTCCCCGGCGGCCAGCTCCCGGCGGATGGTGGAGAGAGGCAGGATGGACACGCCCATGCCGCGCAGTATCCCCTGCTTGATGGCCTCGATGTTGCCGAAATCCAGGAGCTTCACCGCCTCCACCCCGTGGCTCTTCATCAGGCTGCCGATGAACTGCCTGGTGGCGGAGTCGCACTCCGGCACCAGAAGCGGCAGCTGGCAGACGTCCGCGAGGGCGGCCGACTTTCCGGCCAGGGGATGTCCAGCCGGCACCGCCAGGGTCATCTCCTCGCGAAAGAGCGGCACGGCCAGATAGCCCGCGGGCAGTTTCTTGTCCAAAGACCGCGGCAGGATTGCCAGGGAGACCTTTCCGGCAGTCAGCAGGGAGACGATCTTGGAGCGAAAGCCCACCGTGAAGCGCACGTCCATTTCCGGCAGCTCTGCGTGGGCCGCCTGCAGCACCGCGGGGAGCTGGTACACGCCGACGCTGTTGGTGGTGCCCAGATAGAGAACTTTTTTGCCGTTCTGCCCTGCGGCGAGGAGCTCCTCCTGAAGGCGGGTGTAGCCGTCAAGGCACAGGACGGCGTAGTCGTACACCTTCTGCCCGCTGGCGTTTAACGCGAGTCGGCTGCCCTTCCGGTCGAACAGACGGCAGTCCAGCTCCCGCTCCAGGGTGGCGATCTGCTTGGAGAGGGCGGACTGGGTGCAGAACAGCTTTTCCGCGGCACGGGTCTGTGTTCCCTCGTCCGCCAGCGTCTTGAGGGCCAGCAATTTGTCGATATCCATGGATCATGCTCCTTTCAAAACCTTAAATCGGAGGATTTTAAGTATGCAGAATAATTGTTACACCGCCACGTCCCTGGGCGGCAGCGGCGAGGAAGCGCGAAACTGCTTTCTGGTGGAGTCCGGCAGGCATGTGATTCTTTTGGACTGCGGCGTGCGCCGCGAGGCCCTGGGGGAGACCGGGCGCGTTTACCCGGCGCTCACCCCGGACATTGCCTCCAGGCTCACCGCGGTGTTCCTGTCCCACGCCCACGAGGACCATGCGGCCGCCCTGCCTTACCTCTATGAGCTGGGCTACCGGGGCAAAATCTACGGCTCCGGCGAGACCATCCGGCTCGCGGGGGGATTTATGAAAAAGTGGGTAAACTATGTGGAGGCCGCGGGAGGGATGCTTCCCTTTTCGCCTGAACACATCGGACGCATGGAGTTTTGCCCCATCTCGCCCGGGGAGCAGACCGTGGATGGCCTTCGCGTGGTTGCCGGGCGCAGCGGTCACATGCTGGGGAGTCTGTGGCTGTGGTTCGATTTTGGCGGGAAATCCCTGCTGTACACGGGGGATATGACGCTCTCCGGACGGCTCCTGGCCACGGATCTGCCGCCAAGGTCCGACGGGGCTGTGATCGACTGCGCCTACGCCGGGCGGACCCTGTGCCAGGACGGGCAGTACCGATCCCTTAAGGCGCTGGCAGAGCAGGTGGTCTCATCGGGCGGAAAGCTGCTTCTCCCCGTGCCGCCCAACGGGCGCGGAAGCGATATGCTTCTGTACCTGTGTGAAAATCTGCCCGGCGTCCCCATCTATGCGGAGGCCAACGTGGCAGAGCTGTGCGCAGAGCTCCTGGAGAAGCGCAGGTGGCTTCGGGAGGGCGTGGGCGGGGAAATCCGCGCGGTGAGCCTTCCGGACGCCCAGGCGCGCCGCAGAGCGCTCACAGAGGGCGGCGGGGCCGTCTACCTGACCGGCGACGGGATGATGTCGAGCCCTGTGGCCGCAGAGTATTTTGAGGCGCTGAAGCAGGACGCCAAAAACTGCATCGTGATCACCGGGCACACCGCAGAGAGCACCCTGGGAAACCGGATTTTCGACCCGGATTACCGGGCGCAGGCCGGGGTGGCAGCCCGGGTGGAGCGCCTGACCATCAAGGTGCATCTGGACACGCAGGACGTGATCCAGCTAAACCGGACGGTCCAGGCTCAGAAGATATTGCTGTTTCACGCGCCGGGGGACAATGCCGCGGGGCTGATCGCAGAGCTTAAAGGGCAGGGTGTGGACGCGCGGTGCAGCCTGGAATATGGGGCGCTGCGCCTTTAGCGCCCTAAGAATCCCGCAGCTGGATCTGGTACTGCTTGGGCGTCACGCCGGTCATCTGCTTAAACAGCATAAAGAAGTACTGTTTGTTGTCGATCCCCACCTGCTCCGCCACATCCTTGACCTTCACCTTGGGGTCGGAGAGGATCTCCTTGGCTCGGGCGATGCGGAGCTTGTTGATATAGTCGGTCAGCGAGCAGCCCTTGGCCTGGCGGAAGATGCGGCAGAGGTAGGCCGCGGACAGGTTGAACTGGTCCGCCAGCACCTGGGAGGACAGGTTGGGGTCGCAGTAGGAGGACTCGATCGCCGCGATCACCTGGTCCAGTGAGCTGCCCTTGCGGCTTGTCTTCTCCTGCTGGACGTGCTCTGCGATCTTTAGGAAGACCGCCTCCAGGCCCCCTTTCAGCGCCTCCGGGGAGAAGCGCAGCGCGTCCTGGACGGCCTGGTGGGCGGACTCGGAATCCGCCTCATCGGGGAAGCAGTCGAAATACAGCTTTGACACGGCGTTTGACAGAGCGGCCCATGCGTACTGCACGCAGCGGCCGCTCTTGCCGTAGAGGGCGGACAGGAAATCCTGGTAGGCCTTGCTGGCCTTGCCGCCGTACCCCTTTTTCAGCGCATCCGTCACATCTGATATCCGTTCCTCCAGCTCTGCTGGCGAGTCGTCCAGGTGCTGGAAATTCTCTGTATACAAGATCTGCTCGCCCTGGTACAGCGGTCTGAGCTCATAGAACTCCAACAGCTTCCCGTAGATTAAGGGGAATACCCTGTAATCGTCCGCCTCCGTCCCCACCACCAGCCAGCGGGAGGGAAATTGCCTGGACAGCCGCTCGAAAATCTCCTCCACCGCCTGCTTTGTCTGCAAAAAGAGGATGGTGTACTCGTTGTGCACGATCACCCCCTCGCAGCGAACCGCTTCGCCGCGCACACACTCCAGATATTGGGGCAGGCGCAGCCCGTCGATCAGGCAGAGCCTCACGGGCTCGTCCGCGCGGAGCTGGAGATCGTACTCCCGGACCAGGGCCCCGGGGCTCTCATACTCCTGGCTGCCGAACAGCAGCCCCTGTAAGACCTCCCCGCGGACCATGGCACGGAGGGAGGCGTGGATCTGGTTGGCGTTCGAGTTGCTCTCGATCAGGTGGTTGAGGCTCTCCAGAATGGCATCCGTATTCTGGGGCGTGTCGGGCGCGATGTCGGAGATCCGCTTGGTGATCTTCCGAAACGGCACGTAGATGTCCACCGAGATCATCGTCCCCGCTAACAGCAGGATCCCGAACCCCGCAATCACAAAGAAGAAGGTCTTCTCCTTCGTATGCTTTAAATCCTCCAGGCATTTATCATAGGAAAGGGATTTTACGTAGTACCACGGGCGGTCGGGCATGCGGGCGAAAAAGCAGATCTGCTTGTCCTTTGCCTGGTAGGTGAAATAGTCGCTGTCCACGCCCGACTGGACGGCGGATTTAATGGGCCCTGTCAGGAGCGGATAGTAGTCGGGCGTCTCCTGGAACGAGGAGGCCACCAGGGCGCCGTCCTCATTGATAATGAAGGCGTTCTCCTCGCCGAAGTAGAGCTTGTTGAGCCAGTTTTTGCTGATATTAAACATGATCGCGTTGTCCTTGGGCAGACCGCCGCTGTCCAGCTCGAAAAACAGGAACGAGTAGAGCTCCCGGTTGCTGTAGATGTTGGAGGCATCGGAGTGGCGAAGGATGGGGACCAGCCGGGCGTCCGCGGAGCGGTTTTCAAAGAGCTCCACGGCGTCCCTGTCCGCGAAGGCAGAGAAGGAGTCCCCCACAGCCCCGTAGGAGGAGGTGCTGTACACGCGCTGCTGCTTTCCATTGAAGATGTAGATGGAGTCGATGATGGTGCTGGAGGCCGAGTAGGTGTTGAGCTCCCGCACGCCGTCCACCATCTGCCAGTTGGAGAGCTCCTCGTAGGAGCGCAGCTTGGAGACCGTGTTGCTGTAAAAAATCTGGTTGACCATGTTCTGCAAAAATTCCTCCGTCGAGGAGGAGGTCGCGCTGACCTGAGTCACAAATTCATTGTTGGCGCGCTTGATGGAAGTCAAAAATGCGGTCCGAAATTGGTGGTATAACAGGCCGAGCAGTGCCAAAATCAATGCAAAACTCATCAGCACCACGGTCATGAACCGCACGGATATAATGTCCTTAACTGGGCCGGAACCCTGCTCCTTTTTCATGATTTTGTACACTCCTTTCCACTAAAGAACTATACCATATGTACAATATGTTTGAAAAGAGCAAAAAGATTTGAAATTCGAACATCGGAAAAAAAGTCATATTTTTGTACTTTACACCCCATGCAGGAGAATTTAAGATGGACTCATACAGGAATTCACATTCCCAAGGGTGTCGGACACTGTAAGCAGTAAGAAGCAAACAAAATAAGGGAAAGAGAAAGGATTTAAACGTATGAAAAAGAGACTTGTGTCAATGACTTTGGCCGCAGCTATGCTGCTCTCCCTGACCGCCTGCGGTTCCGGTAGCTCCAACGCTCCCGCAGCCACTGAGGCAGCAAAGGGTTCGGAGGCCAGCAACACGAACAATGATTACAAGGGCACCGTGATGCTCTACTCCTCCACCGACGAGGGCGTGATCATTGCTTTAAAGGAAGCCTTTGAAAAGAAGTACCCCAATGTGACTCTGGACTACTACGCGGCGACCTCCGGCAAGTGCGTGACCAAGCTTGCCACTGAGTTCCAGTCCGGCACCGTGGCCTGCGACCTGGCATGGCTGGCGGATCCCTCCGCAATGATCAATCTGAAGAGCGACGGAAACCTGATCTCCTACAAGTCCACCTTCGCGGACGGTGTAAACGACAAGTTTAAGGACGCGGACGGCTACTACTGCGGTGCACGCCTGCTGCTCATGGGCATCACCTTCAGCACCACCACCTGCTCCGACGAGGAGGCGCCCACCAACTACGACGGCATTTTAAGCGATAACTTCAAAAACCAGATCGTCATGACCGATCCCACTGGATCCGGCTCCACCAAGGCTTTGGTTTACGCCATGACGAAGGATTCCAAATATGGATGGGAATATTTTGAGAAGCTGAAGGAACTGGGCGTGGAGCTTCAGTCCAGCTCCGGCTCCACCAACAACGGCATCGCCTCCGGCGCTTACAAGCTGGGCTTCGGCGTGGACTACAACACCAAGAACCTGATGGCGGACGGATCTCCTCTTGGCTGGCATGACACCTCCGACATCGTGGCGGTTCCCTGCCCCATCGGAATCCCCAAGGGCGCTCCGAATGAGGATTTAGCGAAGCTGCTCTACGACTTCATCCTGGATCCCGAAGGCGGACAGGCGATTCTGACTCAGTACAACATCACCCCCATCGTGGACGGCGTTGCACTGCCCGAGGGCATGATGAAGGCCTCCGACATCGCAAGCCTGGCGCTTCCGATCGACTGGGTGGACCTGGCAGCGGTCAGCAACGAGCTGCTCGACAAGTTTGACGCCATCTTTAAAAACTAAACATATGGAGGACGCCGGCCGGCGGGATGACACCGCCGGCCGCATCTTTCTCAAATTTTCTGAAAGGGGAATCATACATTGTCTAAAGTGAGTATGGAACACATCCGCGTTTCCTACGGCGACCACATGGTCCTCAAGGATTTTTCCCTGACCGTGGAGCCGGGGGAGATCGTCGGGATTGTCGGCCCGTCAGGCTGCGGTAAAACCACCGCCATCCGCGCGCTGTGTGGATTTTTAAACCCGGAGATGGGGGAAATCACCGTCAACGGGAAGACTGTTTTCAGCAAGCAGTCCCGCGTCAACGTTCCTCCGGAAAGCCGCAAAATCGGCATCGTCTTCCAGGACTATGCCGTCTGGCCCCACATGAGCGTGTACGACAACGTGGCGTACCCGTTAAAGAAGAGGAAAGTGCCGAAGGCCGAGATCGCCAAGCGCGTCAGCTATGCGCTGGAGCAGTCCCACATGACCGGCTATGAAAACTACATGCCGTCCCAGCTCTCCGGAGGCCAGCAGCAGCGCGTGGCCATCGCCCGCGCCTTGACCTCCTCGGACGACATCATCGTCATGGACGAGCCCATCACCAACCTGGACGCCAAGCTGCGCGAGGAGATGCTGGTGGAGATCCGTCTCATGCAGTCCCGGCTCAACACCACGATCATCTACATCACCCACGACCAGGAGGCCGCGATGCAGCTCTGCGACCGGATCGTGATCATGCAGAAGGACGGCAGCATCTGCCAGATCGGCACCGACGAGGACATCATCAAGAACCCGGCCAACCGCTTCGTGTTCAGCTTCATCGGCGTGTCCAACTTTATCCCGGTGGTCGAGAAAGCCGGCTCCTGGTGCCTGGATATCGGCGAGGGGATTCCCTACAGCGTGAAGCGCCCCGAGGGGATCGTGCCCGGCGTCAAAAACGTCATGGGCATCCGGCCGATGGACATCATCTTCGACGACGACAGCCCTGTGCGCGCCACCATCGTGCAGTCCGTTTTCCTGGGCAGTCTCTTCAACTACTTTGTCCGGGTGGGAGACCAGGAGCTGCGCGTGCAGCGGAGCACCCTCGATTCCCTGGACGGCAGGGAATACCTGGAGGGCCAGGAGGTCGGCCTGCGGTTTCTCAACGAAAAATACTATGACGCGGAGGAGGAAATCGTATGAGCATGTTCAAACGCAAGACAAACAGCGATTTAGAGCGGTTGGAAGGCAGCAAGTTTATGAGCCTGGACCGTTTCATGACTCTGCTGTGCTACCTGATCCTGGTGACGGTGGTGATCCTGCCGGTATTCATGATCATCTACTACGCCTTCTGGGACGGCACCAAGATCGATTTTCAGATGTTTTTCAACGTCCTCATGCAGAAGGAAAACCTGACCGCCATGCGCAACACCCTGATCATCGCGGTGTTCTCCACATTGCTTGCGACCATCGTGGGCGTATTCTTCGCCTGGCTCCTGGGCCGCAGCGACATCCCGCTCAAGGGCGTGATGAAGTTCTTGTTCTCCATCCCGTTCATGATCCCGCCGTTTTTGGCAGCCATGGCCTGGGATATGATGTTCTCCGGCCGCGGCGGCTACGTGAACCGCTGGCTGATGTCCGTGTTCAATTTGAGCAGCGCGCCCTTCAACATCAACAGCGTCATGGGAATCATCGTGATTGAGGTGGTTTACTACTTCCCATTCGTGTACATGCAGGTGGTCAGCGCCCTGGAGCGCATGGACCCGACCCTGGAGGAGAGCGCGCGAATCGCGGGTGCTAAGCAGCTCTACGTCATCCGCAAGATCACCCTGCCGCTCACCATCCCGGCCATCTCCTCCGGCGTGCTTTTGGTGTTAATCACCTCCCTGTCCAACTACGGAATTCCCGCAATGCTGGGCTTCTCCCAGAACATCTTCACCCTTCCCACGATGATTGTGGAGAAGATGAACCGGGCGGGCGGAAGCTTTGAGGGAATCAGGCAGGCGACGGCCCTGTCCATTGTCCTGGTGGCCGTCGTGTCCGTGGCCCTTCTGGTACAGCGCAAGCTGCTCTCAGTCGGCCGCTACGACATCATCAAGGGGAAGAGCATGCGCCCGGCGCTCATCAAGCTGCGCTCCGCCAGATACCCGCTCCTTGTGTTCTCCCTGCTGTTTTTGACCCTGGTTGTGCTGGCTCCTCTGGCCATGATCATCCTGGTCAGCTTCATCAAGGCCTATGGACTGAACTTTGCGTTTGAGAACTTTACGCTGGCAAACTACCACCGGATCCTCGTGGGCAACAAGATGGTCACGGACTCCGTGCGAAACAGCCTGTTCCTGGGCTTCTCCGCCGGTATCGTCTGCCTGTTCTTAGGCACCATGCTGGCCTACGTGATCTACAAGGTGCGCCCGAAGGGCAAGGGAATCCTGGAGCTTCTGGCTGTGCTGCCGTACTCCCTTCCCGGCACCGTGCTGGCCATCGGCTGTATCCTGGCCTGGAGCGGCGCGTTCATGGGAATCACGCTCTACAACACCATCTGGATCATCCTGGTGGCCTACGTGGCGAGATACCTGACCTACACCCTGAAGTCCAGCTCTGCGGCGCTTCAGCAGGTACATATCTCCCTGGAGGAGGCCTCCCGGGCCTGCGGCGCTTCCCACCTGGAGTCCCTGCGGGATATCACGTTGCCGTTAATTAAGCCTGCGATGGTTTCCGGCTTCTTCCTGGTGTTCCTGCCCGCCATGCGTGAGCTGACCACCTCCGTGCTGCTCTACGGACCCAACAGCCGAACCCTGGGCGTCGCCATCTACCAGCTGAGAATCAACGGTCAGATCGCGCCTGCGGCGGCCCTGTCCGTGATCACCATTCTGCTGATTATTATCTGTAACAACCTGGTCAAACACTTTACGAAGGACAGAAAGGGGAGCTAAGCCATGGATCAAATCGTACTGGAAAATGTCACAAAGACTTTTACCACCAAGGCGTTAGGCACGGTCACCGCCGTTGACAAGTTCAATCTGACCGTCAGGCAGGGCGAGTGCTTCTCATTTCTGGGGCCGTCCGGCTGCGGCAAGACCACCACGCTGCGCATGATTGCCGGCTTTGAGGACCTCTCCTCCGGCGCCATCTATCTGGGCGGCAAGGCAGTGTCCGTGAAGGACAAAAATATCTATGTTCCGCCGGAAGAGCGCGGACTGGGCATGGTGTTCCAGGCCTTCGCGGTCTGGCCGCACATGAACATTTATGACAACGTGGCGTTCCCGCTGAAGGTGCAGAAGCGCCCGGAGGCGGAGATCCGCGAGCGGGTCAAGCTGGCCCTGAAGCACTGCAGCCTGGACGGGATGGAGAAGGTGTTCCCCTCCAACCTATCCGGTGGCCAGCAGCAGCGAATCGCCCTGGCCCGCGCCATCGTGGTGAACCCGAAGGTCATGCTTTTGGACGAGCCCCTGTCGAACCTGGACCCGCAGCTGCGCGAGACCATGCGCTTCGAGATCAAAAAGCTGCAGAAGGAGTTCGGCTTCACGATCATTTTCGTGACCCACGACCAGTCCGAGGCCATGGCCCTG
Source organism: uncultured Clostridium sp. (assembly GCA_900555045.1). Lineage (GTDB taxonomy): Bacteria > Bacillota > Clostridia > Lachnospirales > Lachnospiraceae > Enterocloster. The sequence continues at coordinate 29,629 of USJW01000052.1, forward strand.
TCAGACCGGATGCTGGTGATGGATATGGGCAATATTCAGCAGATCGGGACGCCCTTAGAGCTCTACAACAATCCGAAGAATCGGTTTGTGCACAGCTTCCTGGGCCAGTCCAATTTCACTCACGTGAAGATCAGGGGCAGGAAGGCCTACTGTGAGGGGAAGGAATCCCAGGTCGTGTGGGACGCTCCCGCCGGCATGAAGGACGGCGAGATGCTCATGGCCACGCGCCCCAACACCATCGACATCAACCGCAGTGAGGGATTTCGCACCAGAATCATCAAGCGCGTGTTCCGCACCGATTTCGTCGAGTACCTGGTGCAGGTGGGCGACGACGTCCTGCGGGTCCAGACGCCGCACCGCAACCTCTTCAGTGAGGGCGAGGAGTGCTTCCTGCGCTTCCCCAGCCCCATGTGGTACCCCGCAGAGGACACGGAGGCGGATAAAGAGCGCGCGAAGCGGATGATTGGATAGAGAAATGGGAAAGAGGTGTGGCACAGCCTGGGAATTGGAGGGCTGGGCCGCACCTGGTTCCCAGGGGGAGTAGAAATATAAGAAGGTAAGAAATGGGATTGGGGAGTCGAACCCTGAGATGGGAGCGTGAGTAGAAATATATGTAGGAGTTCTTGACAATAAAAAGAGCTGAGGTCGCACCCCGAGGAGGGGTGCGTGAGTAGAAATTGGGCAGGGGCTAGTCTCCACCCATCCAGTGATGGCGCACCCCGCGAGGGGGCGTGATTAAAAAGTCCCCGAAAAAAGGCCAAGAAAAGCCCCTCAGACTGCCGATTGCGTGAGGATTGGGGGCTGTTTCTTCTATAATAATATATAGGAGATTTTACCAGTTGTTTTTTTACTGTGAATTGAAAACCTTCGTGCTCAATTTTAACCTGGAACCTCAAAAGGGCGGAGCCCTGCAGACATGAAATTCATCTGCAGAGCTCCGCCCTTAAAAATTGGCTCAATCAATTTAAAATCAGTTTGCCTTCGCCTTTTTCGCCTTAACACTCTTGTAGAAGCTGTACCCGTACATCGCCACAAAGATCAGCATAATGGTCAACGTGATCGGGCGACTGAAGAACGCCACAAGACTGTCCTCGTTCATGCTCATGCCGCGGCGGAAATGGCGCTCCGTCATCGGCCCCAGCACCAGGCCCAGGATCAGCGC
>USJW01000053.1 GCA_900555045.1 uncultured Clostridium sp.
ATCATGGATAATATTTGCTTTTCAATGTTCAGTTGCCAGATTCTCTGGCATGATCAATCAAGATTCCGAGAGATCATTTTTTATTTTCATTCTTCTGCTTTTTCTTTTTTCGGAAAGGCTGCCAGATATCCAATAAACATTTGTGCTTTTTCATAATCGTTAAAGCGTTGTTTATCCTTCAGAGCAGAAGCCAGCGCATCCGCTATCTGCTCGTAGGCATATAGCAAATATCCAGCAGACGGTCCAAAATATTCTACTTCTTCATCTTGGCGGTTTTTCAGTTTCTTTTTAATGCAGGCTTCCCTATTTGCTTTTGCCCAAGTAATATACGGAATCATTCGATTTGCCAATTGAGCAAGTGCCTGTGCCGGCATCTCCGACGCAGCCACATACATACTGCTCCCCACAAGCTGAGGCGGAATCTGTCCACCTCTCACCTCACAGCAATATAATTCATGCAGACTATCCGACACCTTCAATATCTGCCCTAATAAATATGGATATTCATTCATATAATCCTTCTTTCTGCTCCCAAGCCAATATAATATCATTCCAATCATCACCAATGCATCCTGCAATTTCGGAATAAATGCATCGGTAGCGTTATAGCGCATGACTGAATTGAGAATCCCTCCTGCATATAGCACCATATTGGAACAGCGTTCTATCATAAAATGCAAATCTTTTTCCAATACTGGCTTTGGAACTCCAAATAAAAGCTCCATACCATGATAAACCGGAACAGGCTTAAATTTATCTGTGATCTGTGTCCCATCTTGCTTCCAGGTTCGATTCAAAATTTCGGCAACTCCGAGCGGAAAGGGCGTCCATGGAGATCGAATCGAAAATTCTGGCAGATTTTTCGAAGCCCTTTGCCAGTCGGCACTGTTCCGAACAATATCCTCTACTGCCGCACAACGCGTATAAATAACCTTTGTTCGCGCCTTATCTAATTTGCGAAGAACAAATATTTGAATATTGTCCGGGTAATTTTCCGGATCCACTATCTTTGTTTTTGTCAAATACTCAGAAAACACCTTTGCTTCTGATTCAAAACAACTTTTTTGTTCCCCTTTATCAGTTGCTTTAAATAAAGCAGTAAAGCTTGGCAGATTTTCCGGCAGATGTGATGGGTAGGCAAATAAAATTTCATTTTTGTCCGTGCTCACCCAGGTTTTGTTCTTCATATTCACACCAGAAAGCCAGGTCAATGCAGCCTGTATACCAGACCGCACTTCTGGTGCTATCGGATACGTGGCGTTTTCAAAACGGCCATAGCGGCTTTGACACGGCTGTCCTCTAAACATGGTTCTAAGACTCACCTCAAACCCACCAGCCAGCTTCACTGTCGGCATCGGTTCCTCCAACGGTGCAAACATGACACCAAAGGCATCCAGCTCATTAACTTCTGCTTTCCCCTTCTCTGTAGCATCTGCTGCTAATAACGCACGATTTAAACCTCTTGTAAATTTTTCTGTAGCAGATGACACATCATCATCTTCTAATTCATCACTATCCAAAATAACTGACAGGCTTCCATAATCATCTTCCGGACTTTTTTCTTCTTTGCCTATATAAAAAAGAATCTGCAGTGCAAGTGCAATATCCACCCGCTTTTCAAGCGCTTCAAAGGCGGCCCGTTCAAGCTCCGCATGAAGAACTTCTGGCTTGGCAAACGGACGCGCCGCCCGTATCAGACGAAGCGCTGGCTCATAAACGGCTTCCCCCTGTAGCATCTTTTCCAGTTTAGCCGGAATTTCCCGCATACTGTTTTTATATTTTCTTGTAAACTTGGCTCTCCAGTTACTGCAATTACACCATTCCCTTATCTGCGGAATATCTATCTGGCTACAATCAGCTTTCAATAATTTTGATATTTCCTGTGCCTGCTTCGTATCTGTTATACGATATAACGGTGCCAGATTCATCGCAGGAAATGTGCCCTGATTATTCCCATATTTTCTCAGTTTCTGTCCCAAATCTGCATTCACACGATCCAGACGGACAACCTTATCTTCCCGAAAAACAATACGGACACACGGCGCGTTTGCCTTGATATTGGGAATGGATTTGTATTCCCGGTGCCATTTATCGCCAACAATATTCATCCTTGACAATGTGACCGAGAGCTGATACAGTTCGTTAATCATGAATCAAGTCCCTCCCTTCACCGGATAAATCAAGGTCCCCCGATGAATCACCACATCCGTATCATAGACTGCATGGTATTCTGCCTGATACTCTGAGGAAAACACCTGCCGCAGCATAGACGGGATGATAATATCCGGTTGTTCCGTGCAAACCTCTGTTTCGTCCCTAAAAGCGCCAAAATAGGAAGGCGTAAACTCCCGCCAACCGAGGAAGAGACTTGCGTAGGACTGTCCCCTTTTCAGGCGGCGATTAAATATATCCTGATATGCATGCCCCGGCGACGTCGTACGCTTGTCCCACGCCTCTGCCCTAGAAGTCAAGTTGACCTTTTTAGTATTTGGTATAGCCACCGCGTAAAGCCGATAGCACACATCTGTCAATACCGTAGCGTACAGCTGATAATTATTCCCCCCGGCTATAGCGCTGCTGCTGCGCAACGGACCACCATAATTAGTCGCATAACTATGCCACTGGACAGGCTTGCATAGTTCCACTTTCGTGGGGATAATCTCAATGGCCGGCCCCCATAAAACAGATTCAAATATCGCCTTGACAGCTGAATATGTTGGCGCAGCGTAGCTGACCGGCGAGTCCCCACTGTCTGGTCGGACCCAAATCGCGGTCTGACCGGCAATTTCCATTTGAATCGGATAACTGTAAGTTACCATATTTTGCCCTCCCATTTTTTATAATATAGTAATAAATATCTATCTGCAGCCAATTCTACAAGCATCCGCTTTTTCCTAAAATCCAAAAAATACCTGATTCGATACACCAACAGTGCAACATCAGGTACTTTCTTTCCTCATAACATAAAACCACTTTTTCAACCCACAGAGTGCTCTTCTATCGCTCTCTGATATACTTATTATATCATTGTACAAATTAGTCGTCAATATATTCAGTGGATTTATTTTATAAATTAAAAACTGAGGAACAATCTAATCTGTCCCCAGCTCGGCTGTGCTTTTATCAAAAGCTTCTATCCATTTCAATACCCCATATGCAACACCCTCCCCGCCTCATCTGCAAACGTCACCATGGGAACTCCTTTAAAGGTAAGGCAGACGTAATAGTAGTAGATTCCGCTCTCATACTCCCATGCCTTCTTCTCCAGCCCGTACCGCTCTGAGAAATAATCTAGCATGACTTTTAAGCGGCTGTTGCAGCGAAACGGGTAATCAGGAAACGACTTCTGACGGTGAAGCCCGTCCTCCTTGCCGCGCATCAGAAAAATGGGGATGTCCTGCTTCGTGATGGCACGCTTGCCGTCCGGAATGGAGGCGGTGGACCAGGGAGCCGCGGCCGCGAATAAGTCGGAGGCGTACAGGGCCAGATCCATGCTCATTATGCCTCTGCTGGACTGGCCGCAGCAGTAAATCCGTGAGCGTTCCACCGGATAGCACCCCGCCTCCTCCTCCACAGCCGCCTTCCCACGGTCATGGCAGCCTCATGCACCGGCCCCTGGACGAAATACCACTGCCTGGCGATCTGCCTCTAAGGCGTCTTGTTGGTGTAGACCGCAAAGGACACCTTCACCTGATCTCCGCCGCATGTAACCGTCAGATCCGGGGAATACATTTTGGTGAGCGCCCTCGCGCCGATCAGAAACTCGTCGCCCCTTATAAAGGTGGGGGACCGTCTCATAGAGTACCTTGTCCAAAAATATCCCCTGGTAATCCTTCCGCAGATATACCGCGGCAAACTCCAAGATAGGTATAAAATACACATATTTCGTCAAGTTAATAACTAATGTTTATTATCTTAAATCCATATTCGTTATATATCCATCAAACTATTGATCCGTATAATAATCTTTAGAAATGGTTTTTTTGTACCCTCACGCACAAACGCTGTCTTAACCGGTCGCTTTGTGTTACCATTACAGCAACCCATATCAATTCATAAAAAAGGGGGAACGGCGGCGATACGCTACTCAACTGCGGTATTTTTCGGAGATCTGTAAAAATGAAGGGAACATGACCCGGGCGGCGGGGTAACTGCATGTCTCCCAGCCCGCGCTCTCCAAACCCTCCACGAGCTGGAGGACGAGCTGGGTGTGCTGCTGTTTAAGCGCGTCCACCAGCGGCTGGAGCTGACCCCGGATGGGGCGTACCTGTTCGGCCGGGTGTACGACCAAAAACGCCCCGGATGAAACCCTGCTGTGGATTTTGAATCTCAAACAAACCCAGACAGTTTACGTTGTGGACCAAAGCCACCCGCTGTACGGCCACACCACAAAGGTGGAGCGAAAGATCATGGCCTTAGGCCTCCCAGCCAAGATAATCACTAACACCCACGATCTGCGCATGATCACCTAGATGGTGCACCAGCACATGGGCGGTGCCATCCTCCTGCGGGAGCTGGCCCAGGCCATCCCCGGCAGCGTCCACATCGACATGAAGGAAGGCCAGTCGGCCAACACCGCCGTGGTGGCAAAAAAGGACCGCCGCAAAACAGATATGCTCCATTTGCGACGGCCCTTCAGTCTTATATTTTCCGGTCTTATCCCCAGGACTCCACTTCTCGTCCTCAAATTCCTTCTTGTATCACGCCCTTATACCACCCAAAGGATTTTTTCTTCATCCGTCGAAAGCTCCCGCTCCCGTCGTCCTGCCGGTCCACGTAGATGAAGCCGTACCGCTTTCTCATCTCCCCCGTGGTCGCGCTCACCAGGTCGATGGGCCCCCAGGTCAGATATCCCAGGCAGGCCACGCCGTCCTCGCGCACGGCCTTCTTCATCTCCTCGATATGCTGCGCCAGGTACTCGATGCGGTAGTCGTCTGCGATGGTCCCGTCCGGCTCCACGCGGTCCTCCGCGCCCAGGCCGTTCTCGGTGATCATCACGGGCAGGCCGTAGCGCCGGTACACGACGTTCATGATGTAGCGCAGGCCCACCGGGTCGATTCCCCAGCCCCAGCGGCTGATCTTTAAGTACGGGTTCTGCACTCCGCCGAACATGGTCTCCTCGGACTCGGTGTCGTCCTCACACCGGGCCACGCTGGAGGCGTAGTAGTTGATGCCCACGAAGCCCAATCGGCCCTCGCGAAAGTCTGCCTCGTCCTCCGGCCCCTTCTCAAGCGTAATCCCCGCGGCCCGGTACTCCGCCTCCCGGTACGCAGGAAATGCCCCGCGGCACATGGCGTCCATCTGGTAGAATTGCCGTTCCATCTGCAAAAATGCGCCGAGAACATGCTCCGGCTTGCAGTCTCTCGGGTAGATGGGCGTCAGCCCGAACACGCAGCCCACCTGGTTTTCCGGATCGATGGTCCGGGCCAGGCGCGCGGCCTTCACACCCGCCAGGGTCATGTTGTAGCCGATCTGGGCCAGATCCCTGCGGGGATCCTTGAGCTCGCTGTACTTGACGCCTGCGATCATGTAGGTGAACACGTCCGAGGCCTCGCTCTCGGGGTCCAAATGGTTCATCTCGTTGAAGGTCACCCAGCGGTGTACTCTCCCCTTCAGGGCCCGGAGCACGGTCTCGCAGAAGCGCAGATACAGCTCGATGGTCCGCCTGCTCTCCCAGCCACCGCAGACCTCCACCAGGCGCCTTGGCATCTCAAAATGGTACAGGGTCACAATGGGCTCGATTCCATGGCGCAAAAGCTCGTCCACCACGTCGCTGTAGTGGGCAAGTCCCGCCTCGTTGGGCGTCTCATCGTCCCCGTTCGGGTAGATTCTTGACCAGTCCACGGAGATTCTGAGGGCCGTGAACCCCATCTCGGCAAACATCGCGATGTCCTCCCGGTACCGGTGGTAAAAATCGATCCCCTCGTGGGACGGGTACAACTTTCCCGCCTCCAGCTGCTCCGAGATCTCCCGGGGGCGCTCACAGGTTCCGCCGGTCACCAGGTCCATGATCCCCAGGCCCTTTCCGTCCTCATCCCAGGCTCCCTCGCACTGGTGGGCGGCGATGCTGCCGCCCCACAAAAAACGATTCTCCGCGCTCACATTCATCCTCCTCATCCTTACCGGGCGTCAGTATCCCCGATCCTTTCGGTTTGGCACAAAGTCGCCGGTCTCCACCAAAAACCGCAGCACGCGCTCCTTGAGCCGCGCTTCCACCTCCCGGTACGCTTCCTCCCCGGACAGGTTGGTCAATTCCTGGGGATCCCGCTCCAGATCGAAGAGCTGATCCCGCTCATACAGGCGGTACACATACTTGTAGCGCTGCTCCCGCAGCATGATGGCCTTGGTGTGCTCCGGCCCCTCCTGGCACTGGGTGCTAAGCCTCGGCCAGTAGAGGGACTCCGGCCCGTGCCCCCGCTCCATGGCCTGGGGCTCTCCGTGAATCCTGCCGCCCTCGCAGAACACCGCGTCCTTGTGCTGCTCCCCGCCCTCAAGCACCGGGCAGAGCGAGCGGCCAAACTGCGTGTAATCCAGTGAAAATCCCGCCATCTCAGCCACTGTGGCCGGAATGTCCGCCAGCTCGGCCAGCGCCTCCGTCACACGCGGCTTAATGGCAGTCCCAGCCGCAGGCTTGATCATGAGCGGGATGTTGCACTGGCAATCGTAGAAGGTGTTCTGGGCCTTCTCCGCCAGGCCGAAATCCCCGGTGAAGTCCCCGTGGTCGCTGAAGAAGAACAGTGCGGTGCCGTCGTAGACGCCGGTCTCCTTCATGGTGGCCACAAGCTCCCCGAGCCTGGAATCCAGCTGGTGCACCATGTCGTAGTAGGTGGCCTTTAATTCCCGGTAGCGCTCCTCGCTCCAGCCCGCCATCTGCTGCTTCTCATAGATTCCCTTTAACATGGAGGGCATGGCCGACCAGTCCGTTGGCGTGGGCCGCCTTGGGGGCACCTGGGTGCGGTCCGTGAAGCCGTACCAGGGCTCGCAGCAGCCGTAGGGCGGGTGGGGATTGTTCAGGCAGATGAACAGGCAGAAGGGCTTCTCCTCCCCCTTCTCCTGCCGTTCCCTAAGATAGCGGAGCGCATAGTCTAGGCTGCTCCGGTCGTTGTCGTCCGTCATCCCCGGCTCGATCTTTCCCGCGTAGAAGGAGTAAAAATTGTCCCCGTCCGGCTCCCCGCGGAAATGCGCCTCAAACTGCTTGCTCTTCTCCCGGTCGTAGGGGAAATCCCCCGGCACATACCGGTCGCAGTACTGGCTCATGTCCCGGTCCAAGGACACGGCCTCGTCCTTGCCCAGCCACAGTACCTCGTAGCCATGCTTTTTCAGCTGCTCCAGCACGGTGGGATCCTCCGGGTCCAGCAGAAAATGCATGGTGCGGTGCCCCTTGGTGTGGGGGTACCAGCCTGTCAGCATGCTGCAGCGGCTGGGCACGCAGACCGGGTTCTGGCAGTAGGCGTTTCGGAAGGAAACGCTCTCCTTCGCCAGTAAATCCGCGTGGGGAGTCGCAGCTCCCCCGGGATTTAAGTGTCCGATGGCGTCCGCGCGCAGCTGGTCCGCCACGAAAAATATGAAATTCGGCTTTCTAGTCTCAGTCAATTTTATTCCACACCAGCCTTTTCCTTCTCCTGCAGAGATTTGTCATAAACCTTCACAAAGGGCATGTAGATCAAAACGTCCATGACGATCAGGGCCGCGGCCAGAAGACCCGCCTTCACGTCCATGGTGCACAGGATTGCGTCCAGAACCTTGGGTGTGGTCCACGGAACGTTCACGAAGATGCGCCCGATGATGTTCCACTGCATCATGAGGAAGGTGATCATGGTGTTCAACACGGAGCCCAGGATCATGGGGATCACCAGCATGGGGTTAAACACTAACGGCACGCCGAAGGTCAGCGGCTCGGCAATTCCGAAGATGGACGGGATGATACCGATCTTGCCCACGGTTCTCATCTGGCTGGACTTGCACACCAGCAGGATGCAGATTGCTAAGGGCAGAGCGGAACCACAGCCGCCGATGTTTCCGAATGCCACGCGGAAGGGCGCGGTGGCGATGGCCGGAAGCGGCTCGCCCGCAGCGTACGCAGCCGCGTTGGCTGTGATGTTGGTCATAAAGAAGCCCGCGGTCACACTGTCCGGAACCGCGCTCCCGTAGATTCCGAAGAACCACAGGAAGTTGATCAAAAACTGGATGGCCATCATGCCGCCCACGCTGTCAACCGCACGGGCAAAGGGTGTGAACATGTTCATGATCGCCTGAGGCAGGTTCACGCCGAACGCGGACGAAATGCCCTGGTCCACCAGCATGAAGATTAACAGCACCAGAATGGACGGGATCAGCGCCTCGAAGGGGGCCGTAACCATCGGCGGCACCGTATCCGGCAGCTTGATCTTGATGTTCTTATTTAACAGGAATCTGGTCAGCTCCACGGTCACAATGGCCACCACCATGGCGGCGAACAGGCCTCTGGAACCCAGGTAGCGGCTGTTTAAGAACATTCCGCTTGCGCCCTCCACAGGCCCCGGAGGCGCTGCGATGATTAAGAACGACATGGCCGATGTGATCATGCAGGACAGCGGCTCCATCTTGTAGTTCTTGCACAGGTGGTAGGTGATGGCGATCACCACATAGATTCCCAAAAGTCCCAGCGTCACGTTGTTCGGAAGCTCTAAGATCGCCGCGTACTTGCTGGCCCAATTGTACCACGCGGTCAGAAATGTCTTTAAGAACCCGCTGGTCGCCGCCAGCGTCGTCTCGTCCACCGGCGGGTACGCCAGGATCAGCGAAATGCCTCCGATGATTGTCAGCGGAATCGTTGCCATCATGCCCTTGGTGATCGCGGTGATGTGCTTTTCCTCACCGATTTTGCCTGCCACCGGCATGATATGCTCCTGCATCCAGTCCATTATATTTTGCATAGCACCCTGCTTTGCCATCTGTAAGATCCCCCTTATTTTGTTTTGCTGTCGTAGAGAGCCTGGGCCTGCTTCAGAATTTTAGCCCCGTTGCCCATGGCGTAGTCCACCGGTGCGATCGAATCGAGCGGCTTTCCGATCTCCGCCGCCTTGCGCAGAAGCTCTTTCTTCTTGTAAGCGATCTGCGGGCCGATGAGAATCACGTCAAAATCCTCAACCACCTCGTCCATCCGGTCAAAGGGATGTGCCTCAATCCGCCAGTCCTTCTGGTCGTCCGCCAGAGCGGCCTTCATCTTGTTCATCACCAAGCTTGTGGAAGCGCCTGCCATACACATCAATAAAATGTTCATTCTTATTCCCCCTTCTTATCCTCTTTGTGTGAAAGTTCTTTATACAGTTCAATCATCTCCTGAATCAGCTCACGCGCCAGCATGCAATCCATCAGATGGTCCTGCGCATGGACGCCGATCAGCGAGATGCCCTCCATTTCCCCGCGGGCCTCCATCACCAGAAGCTCCGTCTGTATGTCGTGGGCCTCCATCACCCACTTGGCGGATTCCTTCATCTTCTGCTCCGCCTCCTCGAACCGGCCCTGCTTGGCCTCGCCCAAGGCCTCGTAGGCAGCGCTGCGGGCCTGCCCGGATTTCACCACGAGTGTCATAATTGTTTCTTCCATGCTCATATCCTGTCCTCCATATACTGTATTGGTTCATCGCGCGATTTACTGTATAATTTTTATACATTATTGTTTCTGGCTACACAATATCACAATGGATTTTTAAAGTCAATAGTGTGAAAAAGCGGGGAAAGTCCCATGAGTATGAACGGATTTTCGTTGTGTATAAGGGAGAATACGGAATTGCGGAATGATACACTTATACACTTTCGAGAATAAGGAAGGGAAAGGGAAGAAATATTGAATTTATGGAGAAAAAGATTATACACTTAGATGGTTTGAAGAATTAAAATGATACACTAATTTTATTTATTATTTGTTTTAATTTCATTTATTAGTTTTGTTAATATATTGTTTTCAATTGGTGCATGATGTGGAGTTTCCAGATTATGGGATGTGGGATGGGAGGATGTAGGGTGGGCAAAAAATCAGGAGGGGGGGCCGAGTGAAGACAGGAAAGAGAGCCGGCTGGTGGGAGGCTGGACTTATGGTCCCTCTCGCTCCCCCACTCCCTTTGGCGCTATATCCATTCCTTGACTCTTCCCCCAAGAAAACTCTCTACGCCTCTTCCCGCCCTTCTTTTGCTTTGAATCCAGGCGATACGATCACAGCTCCCTTGGGATTTGACCAAGACAAACTGTCACATATTATCGTTTGCAGCTCCTCCCTCCCGCTAATTATATATTGTTCGTCCAACCATTCTTCATCCCGTATCAGCAAAATTATAAACGTCTCTAACTTTAATAGTTCGAATAAAAATAACATCACTTCATTATTAAGAAAATCTCCTTTGTTATTGATCGTTAATTCCAGATCCAACAGACTTCCCTCTAAATGCAGCGCAGTCAACTGGCTGATTGGATACTGACCGCCAAGGAGCCGTTCATAGTACGCTGTATCATACTCTGTAAAAAACAAGTTTGACCGGTTGGTGTATCTGGGGGGATCCTGAGAAAACGTTTCGCCTCCCCACTCGACCAATTGTTCTGATAAATTGATCTTGCCTATTTCACTTTTCGGCAACATGATATCAAGTATGTAATCCACGCTTATCCCCCTTATATCAAAGGCGGGCACCGTATCTCCCTGTGCCCGCCCATCCTACAGCTGCATCTGGTCAGCTCTCGCTCTTTCTGCCTCTCAAAATATACAAAATATGTGCGTACTCGTCCTCGTCCATCCGGATGTGAAAATTCTCCTCCAGCGGCTCCATGCACGTCTGCAGCTTCCCATAGAGCTCCCGGTTGTCCTGCAAAAGCTCCGCCTTGTGGAGGTTTTCCGGCGTCTTCTCGCCGCCGATCAGACGGTTGACGCAGCACGCCAGGTGGACGCTTAGGCCCACCCGGATCTCCGGTGGCAGGGCCTCCCCCAGGCAGAGCTCGATGCCGGAAACCAGTGAGGGGATCCAGCGCTGCACCTGGTCCGGGCCGAAATACTGGAGTCCCTCGGCCAGCTCCATGATGATCTGGTCGTTCTCCTCCTCGCCTCCGTCCGCCTCCAGGGTCTGGGCCCGCAGCAGGCTTTTGAGCTTCTCGGGCGGGCACTCCAGGACCCGAGTGACGGACACAAATGGGATCTCTAACAGCTGCGGATCGTAGGCCCCCACCGTGCAGAGAATGTTCTGTTTCTCGTGGATCCGGTTGATCTCCTGCACCAGCTGGTCCCGGTTGGAGATGGCCAGGGGGATGATCTCCACCTGATCCCAGCGGACCCGCTTCTCCAAATACCGCTTCAGCTGCACCGCCGTCCCCTCCCCGCTCATGCACAGGGTGACGATCACGTTCCCGGACCTGGCCCGGCCGTAGACGTCGTCCCGCAATAGCGGCAGCGTGTGGTAGCGCTCCAAAAGCCCCGCGTAGGCGGTGTCCAGGTCCGGCTCCATCATCACCCGGCGGCTGCAGTCCAGCGCCAGCGCGGTGAAGGGGATGGCGATGGCCCGGATGGGGATATGGGTCTCCGCGCAGATCATCTCAAACATCTGCCGCAGGGAGCCCATGTCGTAGAGGGCCAGAATCCCGGCCCCCTGGTTTAGGTCCATCACCACCTGCTTGAGCTCCGGGTAGGCGTCCTGGGTGTTCTTCGACAGAGGCATGTCGTAGGCCCCCACGTCCGTGCCGCCCAAGGCCCGGATTACCTGCGCAAGGGACGAGGCCACCCGCTCCCCGTGCATGGCGATCAGCAGCACCGGATGGGCCGCGCTTCCGGGCGCGCCGGGCCGCTCGCAGATGTACATGGCCAGGAATACCACCTCGTCGATGGGCAGGCGTGCGGAGAATTCCCGCTCCAGGCGGCCGGAAAACTTCACCGCCAGGGCGTACTCCTCCTTGTACTTCTCAATGATCTCCATGATCCGGTCGGAGGAGAGCTTCTGCGACTTCTCCCCCTCGTACAGCGCCGCGTTTAAGTGCAGGCACAGGCCGTAGAACACGGAGACCGGGTACACGCGCTTGAAATCCCGGGAGGCCTGGTCCAGAAACTCCGTCACCAGCTCCATGATCCGGGGGCTCACCAGCTTTGCCAGCTGCTCCTTGTCCGCCACCTTGGACACCAGCTGCGTGTTGTACTTCTTGAACTCGTTCTCGATGTCGATGCCGATGATGGTGTGGATGTCCTCCCTGGCGATTCCCCGCTCCTTAAGCTCCTCGGTGCGCTCCTCGATCCACTGGTAGATGGAATCGCTCTCCGGCCGCCGGACCTGCTCCGCCTTGGTCCGCATGTCCTGGTCCGCCGAGAAGACGTAGCTGGTGTTCTCCGCGATGATGTCCTTTAAGTCGTCCCTCTGCTTGTTGTAGCCCAAAAGCCCGGTGCGCACGCCGCTGGGGAAATCCGACATGGCCAGGCGGATCTCCCTGTGTTCCCCGCTGAGCCCCCTGACGTAAGCGTTGGCGCAGGCGATGCGGATGTCATTTTTCAGCTGCTTGACGTGGTGCGGGCAGCGGTAGAGCAACAGCGCGATGAGAATCTCCGAGGCCACGCTTAAGGACTGGCTGCTCTGGGCCGCCTCACGGGTGAAAAACTGGCGGATCAGCTGGAACCGCTCCGTCAGCGGGCGCTCCGCAAGCGACGGCAGGGACAGGCTCACGGAAAAGCGGCTCTCAAAGTTCTCCGCCACCCCCGGCTGCGCCCCGTCCTCCACCGAGCAGAGCACCACCGTGCGCAGATTACATTTTTTTCCATCCCGCATGTAGAAATTATTCTCCACCAGGTTGAACAGGCGGCTTCTGGCCTCCGGGGGCAGCAGCTCGCCGTGATCGATGAACAGCAGGCCCCCCTCCGCCTCCTCCAGCCGGGAGGGCTTCTCCCGGGTTCCGTCAAAAATCGTCTCCGTCATCCGCTCCGGACGGTCCGCGAAGTGCGCGCAGTTGAACTTCACAAAGGGCGCCTCCTGGTCCAGCACGTAGTTCTCCACCGCAAACCGGTACACCAGGGAGGCAAAATAGCTCTTCCCCGTGCCGCCCGGCCCGGTGATAAGGCAGTGCAGGCTGTGCTGCGGGTACAGGACGGCCGCCTTGGCCAGTTGCACGCTGCGCTTTAAGCTGCCCTCGTACCCCACCAGCTCCCCAAAGCAGGACTCCTCCTGCTGTTTGATCTGGTTCTTGGCAACCCGGTACAGCACCGGCCGCCCCCCGCGCTTCTCCACCACGCCCTCCTTGACCAGGGCGTTTAAGATCGCGCTGATGTTGGTGCGCTGCATGTCCAGGCGCTTGGACAGATACTGGGTGGACACCCCCTCGTTCTCCTCCCCGGCCGCCATGCCCGTGCACTGGCGCAGCAGCTCCAGGACAATCTCCTTGTTGCTCTTCATCTTGTCCGCACCTCCTCCTTCTCCACTGTCAGTTGTTGATTATTATAGCGCATCGGGAGAGAAAATGCCAGAGCGAGGTGGCCGCAGGCGGATGCAACCACCGCAGATCGCCGCAAATGGCCCGAAAAACCCAAAACAGGCTCCCCGCCCGAAACATTTTCCATTTTCCGGGAAGGGAGCCTGAAACTGCTCTCCGTCTGATTATCCTTTGATTCCGTCCATGGCAATCCCATCCACCAGATACCGCTGGAAGATGATGAAAAACACAATCACCGGCAGCAGAGAGATCACCGACATGGCGAAAAGACCGCCGTAATTGTTGTAGGAGTTGGGGTCCAAGTACATGTTCAGTGCCAGCGGAATGGTGAAGCGCTTGGCGCTATTCATGAAAATCAGGGGCTGGAAGAAGTCCTGCCAAATCCAATAGAAGGCGAAGATGGAGGAGGTCACGATGGCGGGCTTTACCACCGGAATCAGAATCCGAAACAGGATTCCCAGCCGCCCGCAGCCGTCGATCTGCGCGGCCTCGTCCAACTCCCTGGGGATTCCCCTGAAAAACTGGATCATCAGGAAGATGAAGAACGCGCCGCCGAATATCCAGGGCAGAACCAGCGCAGTGCGCGTATCGATCAACCCCATCTTTTTTAAGATGATATACTGGGGCACCACCATGACCTGGGGCGGGATCATCATCGTCATCATCACGCAGCCAAACCAAAAGCCGGAGAACCGGAATTTGATCCGGGACAGGGCGTAGGCCGCGAACAGGGAGGTGACCACACAGCCTGCGGTTCCCACCACCGTCACGATCAGGGAGTTGAAGAAAAATGTGGAGAACTTCACTCCGCCCACCCCGGCAAAGCCGCTGCGGTAGTTTTCCGCGGCCGCCCACTCCTTGGGGATCAGGGAGTAGGTGTCGAGAAACATGGTCTGGTTACTCTTAAAGGAGCTGGCCAAAAGCCAAAGTAACGGATAGATCATCAGAAAACCCAGCAGGCACGCGCCCACATGGAAGCGGATTGCGCCAAGTCTTCTCTTTTTATGCATTCCCATCAATCAGCCCTCCTCCGACTCGTAGTAAACCCAGTTTTTCTGGGTCTTAAATATGATTACAGTGAACACGGCGATGATCGCCACCAGAATCCATGCCAGCGCGCAGCTGTAGCCCATGTCAAAATAGGTGAACGCCCTGCGGTACAAATACAGCACGTAAGACAGGGTGCTGTCCAGGGGGCCTCCGTCAGTGATGACGTAGCTCTCCGTGAACACGCGGAAGCCGTTGATAATCTGAAGGATCAGATTAAAAAAGATGGTGGGCGTCAGCATGGGCAGTGTGATCTTCACAAAGGTGTAGGCAGGCTTGGCCCCATCCACCATGGCGGACTCGTAGAGCGCGTGGGGAATCTGCTTAAGCGCGGACAAAAAGATCAGCATGGAGGAGCCAAACTGCCACACGCCCATCAGGATGATCACGCTGAGCGCGGTCTTGGGATTGCCCAGAAGCGAGGTGGTCTGGTGGATTCCCAGAACATTAAGAAGCGTCATGACCACGCCCTTGTTCCCGAAAATCTGCTTCCACACCACGGACACCGCGATGCTGCCTCCGATGATGGACGGCACGTAGTACAGGGTCCGGTACAGCCCCAGGCCTGCATGCTTCTTGTTTAGCAGCATGGCCACGAACAGCGCAAAGGCCAGGCGCAGCGGCACCAGAATGAGCACGTACAGAAACGTGACCTTTAACGCCTGTATAACGGTCTCATCCTCCGCAAACACCCGCATGTAGTTGGCAAACCCGATGATGGACGGCGTGTTTAAAAGGTTAAAGTCCGTGAAGGAATAGTACAGGGAGATGATTGCCGGGATCAGCCACATTCCGATGAACCCCGCCAGCCACGGCGCCAGCAAAAGGTATCCCACAAGATTGTCCTGCCGCTTGTAGATGGTTTTACTCTTTCTCTGCTTCATATAGACTCCTTTTTCAAATTGAGAGGGGTTCCACCCGACGTGTCACCCCTCTCGTTTCCGAACATTGTCAATTGTTGCGGGCCAGGATTGCGTCTGCATCCTTGCGGAACTTGGCCGCCGCCTCCTCGGGAGTAATCTGTCCGTAGAACGCGCCGTAGGCCGCATTCTTAAACGCCTCGTTCACCTCGGACATGCCCACGGGATCCGGATCCGGCGTCTCGCCGCAGAGTGCCGCCGCCTCATCGATTCCCTTAAACATGGCCTGCTGCTGGTCGGAGAGCTTGCCGGAGTTCACCATGTAGTCGCGGATTTCAGACGAAACCGGGGTTCCGCGCTCCGCCATGATGATATCGTTGGCCTCCTTGGAGTTGATAAACCAGTCGATAAACTCAGCAGCCTCCTTCTTCACCTTCGAAGTCTCCGCGATGGAGAAGAACATGCCGGGCTTTAACCACAGTCCCTTGTTGTCGGAGCCCGCAAGCAGCGGAGGGGTCACCATCTTGATCTTATCGTTGACGCCGCTAACCTTGGAGGCATAGTTGTTCCACTCCACCAGGGTCGCTCCCTCGCCGGTCACCACCGGGCCTGCTTCCTGCCCCAGCGTCTGTATGGATGCGTACTCGTCCGGGTTGGGCACCGCGCCCTCCTTCATCAGGTCCGCCCACATTTTGATAAAGTCCGCGCAGAGACTGTCGTCCGCATAGCCGATGGACTTCTTATCATCGCTGAACAGATTCTCGCCGTGCTGTCTCACCCAGTAGTTGAAGAAGTTGGCGTCGTCCACAGGGCCGTTGGCCATGCCGTACTTGCCGGTCTTCTCCTTCACGGTCTTGCACATCGCCACGAAATCATCCCAGGTCCAGGAGCTGTCGGGAACCGCAACGCCCGCCTCTGCGAACACATCCGGGTTGTAGCCGATGGCCTGGTAGGAGCTGGTGAGAACGAGTCCGTTCATCTTCCCGTCGATCTTTCCGGAGTCTAAAATATTCGGATCGATGCCTGACACGTCGATGGTGCCGTCGTCGATGTAGGGCTGCAAATCCGCCAGGGAATTGTTCTTTGCGTAGGTGGTGATATATAAGTAGTCCATCTGTACGATGTCGGGCATGGCCCCGGACGCCGCCTGGGTGGCCAGCTTGTCAAAATATCCGTCCCAGCCGGAGGGAACCGCCTCAAACTTCACGTTGGGATGGGCCTGGCTGTAGGTGTCTAACAGCTTCTGAGTGTAATCATGACGGCTCTGGCCGCCCCACCAGGTAATCTTGATGGTGACCTCCTCGCCCTCCTTGGCTTCCCCCGCCGCGCTCGTCCCCGCCGTCGTTGTGCCAGAAGCCGATGCAGCCTCCCCGCTGCCCCCGGAACCGCCGCAACCGGCAGTGGATAACACCATCGCTGCGACCATACCCATCGCCGCAAGTTTTTTCAGATTTTTTTTCATAATCAGCACGCTCCTTCTCTCCATTTTCTGTATCTGCGTTTCTCTTGCCTGATGACATCATTATACGTTTTTTGGCATGCGGACTGAATGGAATAATCGCAGTTCCTGTCTGAAAAAATCACACTTGTGCGCCGCCCTCCGCCCGGACCGTCTCCCGGTACTCGGACGGGGACATGCCGGTCTCCTTCTTGAATACCCTGGCAAAATACTGCCCGTCCGGCGGATACCCCACCAGCTCGGACAGCTGTGTCACCTTGATGTCCGGGTAGTAGGCGAGCACCCGCTTCGCCAGGGACATGCGCAGCTTTGCCAGGTACGCAGAGTACTTTTCCCCTGTATATTTATAGAAAAACCGTCCCAGGTAATTCTCGTTCATGTAGAGAATCTCCTTCGCCAGATACTGGATGGTCAGCTCCGGATTGCGGATGTTTTTGTAGACGGCGAACAGAATCTGTTTCATGCGCTGGCTGTCATGGTCCTCCCGCATAGTCACCTTCTGGCGCTTTGCGCAGATCTCCACCACCGACTCCACCAGCGCCCACATCTCCTCCGCCTTAAACGCCGGCTCCTCAACGCCGTAGAGCACACGGCACATCAGGCCATAAGCCTGGGCCATCTGCGGGATCGCGCAGCCGTGAATCTCCATCTTCACGCCGGCCGCATAAATCTCAAAGAGCAGCGTCTGAAAGTCCTCCGCCTCCCGGATCCTACGGTAGTCGATCATGGCCGCAAAATCCCCGGTGCCGGACCGGAAAAACTCCCGGCTTAAGAATTCCTGGTGCTCCTCCAGCTCCCCCATATGGTAGAGCTCTGCGATCTGGCAGTACAGCTCGTAGGCCTGCTCCAGCCTGCCGCTGCCGCTGACCGCGGAGCGCAGCCCGGCCTTTCTGAACTTGCAAAACTCCCGGTGCAGCTTTAACACGATGGGGCGCACATTCTCCCGCATCCCGGCGGGCAGAAGAAACACCAGCTGCCGCTCCAGGTCCGCCTTCATCACAATATTTTCCTCTCCCACCAGCTCCGTCAGAATATTGCCGACCACAAATTGGTCCATCTGGTCAAAGCCGTCGGCGCTCTGCACGGCCAGCAGGATGAACTCGTTCCTGGCGTCCCCTAAAAAACGCTTTAAAAGCAGCTCATCGGAGTGTGACAGCTCCCGCTTCATAATCAGCTCCCGCAGAATCTGCTCCTTCGCGTAGGGCACCAGGCGCCTCATCGTGTGGTGGTATTCCCGTTCGGTCTGCTGCCTGGCGTTCTGCCGCTCAAGCTCCTCCTTCACCTTCTTTAGCACCTCCACGATCTGGGGCTCATCACAGGGCTTTAAGATGTAGTGCCGGATTCCAAGCTCCATGGCCTGGCTGGTGTACTCGAACTCCCCGTAGCCGGAGAGCACCACAAAGACCGTGTTCGGGCTGATCTTCTGGGCCTCCCGGATCAGCTCGATCCCGTTCATCACCGGCATCTTGATGTCCGTGATCACCACGTCCGGCCGATGCATCCGGATCTTCTCCAAGCCCTCCACACCGTTCCACGCCATGTCCGCCAACTCCATGTCCACCTGCTCCCAGGGGATGATAGCCGCCATGGCCTCCCGCTCGATATCCTCGTCGTCCACAAAAATCACTCTATACATCCAGCTCCCCCTCCGCAATCTTCGGTATCACAATGCGCACGGACGTGCCCTGCCCGCAGGCGCTGTCAATCTCAAAGGTCAGTTTCTCCTCGTAAGCCATCTTCAGGCGCTCGTAGATATTTTTAAGGCCGATGCCGTGGCCCGACGGCTTCACCGTGAAGGTGCGCACCGCCTCAAGCTCCTCCTGTGTCATACCCGGACCCGTGTCGGACACCTGAATCCAAATGTCGTCCTCCCGCTCCCGCACTGTCACGGAGATGGTGCAGGGCGTCAGCATCTTCTCTACGCCGTAGTAGATGGCATTCTCCACAAGTGGCTGCAAGGTCATGTGCGGGATCAGATAATCCCCCTCCACCGCCTCCTCCAAAAGAAAGCAGATTCGCTTCTGGTAGCGGTACTGCTGGATAACCATGTACTTGCGCAGCATGGCCACCTCCTCCCGGACTGTAAAATACTGCTTTTTGCTGAGCGCGGCCCGCAGAATCTCCCCCAGGGCGATGGTCATCTCCGCCGCCTCGTCGTTGCGCTTGGCGCGGATCATCCAGTGCAGGCTGTTTAAGGTGTTGTAGAGAAAATGTGGGTTGATCTGCGCCTGGAGCATCTTATATTTGGTGTCCCGCAGCAAAAGCTGCTTCTCGTAATTCTCGTAGATCAGGCGGTCGATCTTGTCCAGCATAGTCTTAAACTCCTGGGTCAGGAGTCCCGTCTCATCGGTCCGCGCCTCGGTCCCCAAGTACTCTCTGGCCTTCTTGAAATCACCGCCCTCCACAATCTGCATACTCTGCGTCAGCTGCTCGAGGGGCTTTACCACCATGTGGGCCGTCTTCTTTAAGACCAGGGCCGCCGCCGCAAACAGCACAAGGAACACACCCACCACCGTGTAGCGGATCTGCTGGTTCTGACCGTAAATCTCCGAGTAGGGGAACATGTTCACGTAGGTCCAGCCGGTCTTTGAAGACGTCAGGTGGCAGATAAAATACCGCTGCCCCTGGTGCTTGACAATCTTGTAGCCCTTGTCCGTGTCGAAGTGCAGCAGCTCGTCCGGGATCTGCCGCTCTGCGTTCTCATAGATGATCCCGCCGTCGTAGTACACGCACAAATCCGAGCTGGGCGCCTCCAGCTGCTTTATATTTTTGTCGATCATGCCCGCCACATCGCTGGTGATCATTAAACTCCCAAGGTACTGGAGGCTGGAATCGATGTGCTTTCGGATGTCGCGGCCGGACAGCAGGTACGGGTACTCCCGGGTGGGTGGCTGCACCACATAGGCGCCCTTGGCCAGATGAAACCGCTCCAGCATGTCCTCGTACTGCTCCTTATCGATGGTGCCCTTGGAGGTTCCTACCAAAAACTGGGTGTTCTCCCCGTCGGTATAGGACAGATTCAGAATGATATCGGAGTTTGTCAGCTCATTCTCCATGAGCATCCGCAAGCGGTAGGTCTCGTAGGCGTACTCCGCGGTGAAGTGCTTCATCTCCTTCAGAGCGCTGAGCTGCTCCTGAATCTTCGTGTCGATGGCGATGTAGTAGGACAGGTTTTCCACCTCGTCCAGCTGCTCGTTCACCTGCTGTGTAAAAAAGTCCAGCTCCTGGAGGGACTTTTCATACAGCTTGTTGTCGTAGATATTGAAGCTGACCCGCAGGGCGGTCAGGCACAGCAGAAGGCAGGTTCCAAGCAGGACCAGGTAGATTAAAAGCATCTTCTGGGCCAGCTTGAGATTTTGATAGCGCTGCTTCCATTCCGCAGGTTTCATAGGGACACTCTCCTCCTCACGATCCATTTTCTGCAAGTATTTTACCATATTTAATCAGGGAGCGGCACAAAAAGTGCGGCGTTCTTCCATCGCAGTCAACCCAAAAAACGCCCGTTTTTCCGCCGGGCGTATTTTTGTCGTGTATTCTCACAGTGAATCCTCATTCCCCGAAGCCGCCGTGCTCCTTCATAGCTGCGTACAGCGCCTCGTCCGTCATGTGGTTCTCCAGGTTGGTGATCAGAACCACGCGCCGGTCCTTTGGCGGGTAGATTACCTCCCGCTGCCAGTTGTAGAAGTAGGGCCCGTCGCCCAGAATCCGCACGTACGACATGACTCTGCGCAACAGGTACGCGGTCTCCTTCACATCGGTCAGGCACTCGTTCCGGTAAAAGCCGGCCCACTTGCCGTGGGAGCAGTCGTCCATGGCCTCCACCGCCCTCTGGTACCAGTCCGCCGACTGCCCCAGCAGATAAAACGACTTCATGTACGCGCCCTCCTCATAGGCAGAAAACGCTTGCCCGAACCGGATCGCCCCTTTGAGACAGTCCCGGTGGATCTGAACCTGAAGCAAAAGTGAGTCGCGCCATAAGCGCTCCGTGCCCGCCAGCCGATTCAGCGCGTCCGCCAGGGCGGTGCAGCGGCTAAACAGCTGGTCAAAGTCCTTTTCCTTGTCCTCCAGAAGCGCGCTGTACCACTGCACCTGCCCGCTCAAGGTCTTTTCCCGGACGCACCAGAACAGATTCCCGCAGGGCGCATGCCCACCGTCCCCCACCCAGCAGCAGGCCAGCTCCCGGGTCACATAATTGTAGAACTGCTCACCAGCGCGCTCATCCTCGCGGGGGCCGAAGGGAACCATGGCCCGATGGTAGGCCCGAATGCATTCCGCCATCTCCTCCGCCAGCAGCTCATCGCCCGCGCAGGCAGGGTAATAGGCGGCCAGATACCCTTTTCTGTGCTCCTTTGCCGTCCCTGACGTGCCATTCCAAAGGCCCGCCACAAAATCCAGGGGATACACGTGGGGTTTTATGTTGGAGCAGTTGATCAGCCACAGGCTGCGGATGCCGCGGATGTACGCGGTTCCCAGCTCCCGCTCCACAAACTCCATGGAGTTGGGGAGCATGGTGATATGGTTTGCCGCCTGCAGGTCGTAGAAGGACACGTGGTAATAGGTCCCATGCCGCCTGCTGGCGTGCTCCGTATCCGGGAGCGAGGGAACCCTGGGATTGTGGTTTCCCTGCCGCCTGGACACCATCTTTCCGTAGCCGTTATCCGCCCAGATCATGATCACATCCTCCGGGAGACGCAGCAGCCCCTCACGGTAGAGCTCCATGGCCTCGCCGTAGAGGTTGGTGCAGAACACCGGCGACTCCACATGCCGCCGCACCAGGGCGCACTGTTTTTCCAGAATATGGCTGATCAGCTCCCCGCGCTTTGCGGGCGTGTCGAAGGCAGCGTCCTGTTCCCAAAAGGGCACGTCCCCCTGGCCCCGAAAGCCGATGTTCCAGATCACCTTCTCATCCTTATGGCGCAGGACAGCCTCCTTCCAGAGGCCTTCGAACAGCTGGGGATACTGGCTGTAGGAGGGCGTCAGGTCCGGGTATGCCCGGGCAAACATCTCCGCTCCCAGCGGCTCCGCGTGGTGCTGGGTAATCCACAGCCCCATGTCCGCCGCCAGCCGTCCGTACCGCCTGGCGTTCTTGTCCGTGCCCGGGATCACCAGGTTGCCGCCGCATCGAAGAAGCGCCTCGAAGGCCATCTCCCAGGGGTATTCGCTGCTCACCCCGGCATCCCAGCTGCTGATTAACACCTCGTCGTTGATGAACCAACCGCGGTATTGCACCGGGCGTGGGGACGGCTCGTAGACGCCCTCCGGGATGCGGATCTCTGCCTTTTTGGTGATCTCCTGATCGTTCCAGAACCAAAAGGGAAGAATTCCAAGACACTGCTGACTGAGCCAGCAGAAAGCGTAGATAATCCCCAGATCATCGGAGGATTCGATGGTCATGGTGCGGGGGGATTCCACGAGGATGCGGTAGTGCTCGGGTGGAAGGGGCTGGCGACGGAGATAAATTTGGCAGGCTGGTGAGACATATTCCGCCTGACCGGCCTGCGGTGTCTTCTCCTGCGCGGCCGCCATATTTAAATCGCGGTGAAACCGCTTTAAGGCGCGTCTCACCGGTTCTCCGGAAAACTCTTCGCTTACAATCTCCAAACCAGGATACAGCCTAAATCCGCTCATGGTCTCGCTCCTTTTAGGGGTCTTTGTATCATCACATAAGCCCATTATAGCGAAATACGGAGTGGATATGAATGAAAAAAAATGATTTGAGGTATGAAAAAAACAGACTATTTGTGGTTGACCGCCCTATCCCTATGTGCCTCAATCAACCTCAAAAGCCCCTCCCCAAACCTCCTGTCATCCTCCTCGGTCCGCTTCGCCGGCCCTTTCATGTGGTGCTTTCCGCTCCCCATGCGGGCTTTCTTGGCCAGGTGGCGCTCCATCAGCAGCTGGTCGATATTCTCGTCTGTGTACTGCTTCCCGCTCTGGTGGATGGCGTAGGCGCCCTTGCCCAGCGCCATGGCCGCCACGCCGTAGTCCTGGGTCACCACGATATCCCCCTTTGCGCACAGGTTCACCAGCGCAAAGTCCACCGCGTCCGCGCCGGCGCCCACAGTCCGCACCTCGCTGTAATCGGACCGCAGGACGTGGTTGGTGTCGCAGAGCAGGATCACCGGTATTTTGTACTGCCTGGCCACCTGCTCCGTGATTCTCACCACCGGGCACGCGTCGGCGTCAACCAATATCTTCATTTTCTTCCCCCTTAGAGGGCTGCCGCGGGGCAGCCGATTGCAAATTCACTGACGGTATTGTACCATTTTCCCCGGGAAATGTATATTCAAACGTATCTCCCAATGGATTTCCATACAAAACGCGGGATACCGCTCAGTCATTGAAACCGAGTGAAACGGGAGGATGGCGTGGAACGAGACGCTGATGATCGCCGCGAACACGATGACCGGCGAGGACACCGCGTCCCCACACAGGATCATCATGCCCGGAACCACCACCGACAGGGTCGTGGTGTTGCTCCCGAGGATCATGTGCAGCGCCATGCTGACGTCCACCAGCTGCCCGGCACAAAGCTCAAATCCATCCAGGCGGGCTCCTTTCTGGTGGAGACGCCGGAAGGCGAGAAGAATCATTGAAGGAACCAGCGAGGGGAGAAATATCCTTTATGCCTTGGAGATGAGAGGGTATTTATAAAGTAAGCACAGCAGGCGGCCCCGGCATATCCAGGTCCGCCTGCATTTCACTTCTATTCTATCCTTTCACTCTTAAAGCTTCCGGTCCGCAAAATCCATAATTTGCTCCCAGTCATACTCGTCCAAATCGTGGTTTCCGGTTTTCAGATGATACCCAATCTCCCCGCCATGCACCGGACATTCCGGCAGTGGCTGTACCGTCAATGGCATGCCTTCCTTCCCCAGAAGCCAGTACGCAGGTGAGGCCTGCACGCAGGACGTGAACTGTCCCTGCGGGTCCGCCCAGCTGTCAAAGGTTTTGGATGTGATATAGACCAGCCTGGGAGCCAGCAGGGCCAGAAGCATATGCTGGTCCACCGGCAGCGCGTCCTCGTGATCCGCATATTTCTGATAGTTTTTGCAGAACCAGTAGGGGAACCGTTCCACGATGTCACGAACCCGCTCGCCCTTGGATTTTCTGGCAAGCGCGTCGCCTGAGTTTCCTGCCGAGCTGCTGACCGCCATGGCAAACCGCTCGTCCTGGGCCGCACACCAGAGCGCCGTCTTGCCGCCCCGTGAATGTCCGACCACCGCCACACGCTTCCAATCGATGAGCGGCTCCTCCACAAAATAATCCATGATCCGACTGGCTCCCCAAGCCCAGGCCGAGAGCGCTCCCCAGGCATTGTCCGGGCGGTCGCTCCCCACATACTCTGGGAACAGCTTGTGAAATCCCATTGTGAAGTCCTCATCGTAGTCCGGCGCAATGTCCTGCGTCAGAACCACCGCACTGGCATATCCCCTGGCCACCATTGACTCCGCAGGCCAGAACGGGCTCAAAAAATGTCTTGCCGGATCCCCATCCTTGATCCCCCGGTTACACACGGTGAGAAGCGCCGGAACCGGCCCCTGTGCTCCCAGCGGGATAAACACCACCGCCGGGAAGCTAAAGTGAATCCCATTCCGCTCCGCCTGTATCTCCAGTGTCTTGCGCACCGCGCGACCTGCCATGATATCCGGTCCCTTTTTTTCACAGGCCACCCGGATTTCAACCTTCACATCGCTCATGTCTGGCAGGTTCCCGTATACATGGTCCCGGAACAGGCCAAGCAGCTCCGGCCTTCTTTTCTCCACCCATGCCTCAGCACACTCAATCTCCGTGCCGTCCAGGCAGGTAAACAAATCTGGTAAATTTCTTCCACAATCCTCTGCTCGTCTCATACAACTTATCCCCCATCACAGATTATTTTCCACAAAGGGAACCACATCCGTCCCCATCCAGACATGGCCACCGTTGTGGACAGAATGAACCGGCATATCGCCTTTGCCAAACAGCCGGTATGCCTTCCGGGCAATCTCTACCTGGGAGTACACATTCTCAATTCCGCTTTTTCCGTTTAAAAGGTCATAGGTACCGCTCTCCACCAGGAAGGGCCGTGGCGCCAGCAACGCGCCTATATCCCCCATATCCACAGTTTTCCAGATATAGGGAACATAATTGCACGGACAGTTCTCCGGCATCTCAAGCAACGCTTCCTTCATGCCGTAAAAATACCCGCTGGTGACAATTACCTTGATGCGATCGTCCAGTGCCCCCAGCCACAGGGACTGATGTCCTCCGCCTGACATTCCTGCGGTTGCTATTCTGGTTGCGTCCACATAGGGCTGCCTTTCCATAAAATCCAACAGGCGCATAAGATCCCATACCAGCCAGCCGATAGGTGCAATTCCGAATCCAATTCCAATTTTAAGCAGCTCCAGGTGGGAGTTTTCCTGCAATTTCTTAAGGTCCTCCCCCTGTTGGTCCCGTTCTCTGCGCTCTCCGGCCCCACGCGCATCCGGACATACCACCACATAGCCGCGCTCTGCCATGGTCACTGCAAAGGTCTTATCGCCCCCGCGGTAACGCTCGCGCACATCCGCTTTGCTTAAATCTCCCAGTGTCTTCTCTTTCCCGCCTCCGTGGCCGTGGGGATTTAGAATCATCGGCCTGGGGCCGTCCGTCTTGGGTCTCAGGATGTAAAAGGGAACATAGACTCCCGGCTCTGTCTGCAGCGTCCAGTATTGCTGCAAATATGTACCCTTGTCCGTCTCTTTCAACAGATGCGCATCTTCCGACTCCGCTCGCGTGCAGCAGTCGAGCCCAATGATTTCTCTGAGTCTTGCTCTAGTTCGTACCTTCCAATCCGCGAATTTCTCCGGAGTCTCCGCCTGAAACCGGTACTCTCTCTGGGTCCGGTCATAGAGCTGCCTCATGTATTCCATCGATGTATAGTACAATTTTGCTTCCCCCTGTTTACAATTTTACCAGATCCCCGATACTCACTGGCAGTCCGCTGGCAATGGATTTATTCGCGGCGACTCCCGTCAGAATAGACATCGCTCCATCAATATGGGAGGCAGCTCTGTGGAATTTATCTTCCTCCGGAGTACCGAAAATGTCGTTGAGCAATACGGTATCTCCGCCCCCATGGCTCCCCACTCCTTTTTTTACTTCTACAGGATAAGGATTAGCAAACATCGGGTACACCATAATGCTCGTCAGCTTCTGGGCGCCCTCCTCCGCCCGCTCACCGCCTCCGTTGATGTAGGCCTGCTCCCGCACCTGGTACTCGATTCTCCCCTTGGAGCCGTTAAACGACACGATATAGCCCTCCCAGGGCATATAGGAGTTCAGGGAGTAGGAGAGCTGCGCACCGTTCTGGTATCGGACAAGCACACTCATGGTATCCTCTATGCTGATATCGTCCCCAAACACGCTGCGGTCCCGGATATATCCACTGTCCTTCTCCGCCTTCAAATAGAGCTCCCGAAACAGCTCATTCCCTTCCAGGTCGATGGCAAAGGGATCATTCTTCGCCTGCTCGCTCCCGTAACAGCGATAATAAAAATCCTTCACCCCTCTGCGCTCCGCATTCTGCTTGCCGTAAAAATTCAGCTTTCCAAAGGCAAACACAGTCTCCGGCTTTGTCCCCAGCCAGAAGTTCACAAGATCAAAATGGTGGGTCGATTTGTGCACCAAAAGTCCCCCGCTGTTTGCCTTGTTGCGGTGCCACCTTCTGTAATAATCCGCACCGTGCTTTGTGTTTAAGAGCCACTCAAAGTGAACCGAATACACCTCGCCGATGGTGCCGTCCATGATCAGCTCGCGGACCTTAGTGTTGGTCGGCGCATAGCGGTAGTTGAAGGTCACGCGGATATGCTTTCCGGTGCGCTTCTGCACATCGATAATCTCCTGGGCCTTTCTCTCATCGATAGTCATAGGCTTTTCCGTGATCACGTCGCAGCCCTTTTCCATCGCCCGGATGATGTATTGGTGATGCGTCCGGTCAATGGAGGTCACAATGACCGCGTCTGGCTTCGTCTCGTCGATCATGCGGTCAAACTCTGTGTACAGGTAGGTTGGGACCGGCGCATGGCCGTACTCTTCCTGGATCACCCGGTTGGTATAGTCCATCCTGGTCTGGCTTAGGTCACAAAATCCTACCAGGTCACAGGTATCCTTATAGGTGGTGCAGATCGCCTCATAATACATTCTGGCTCTGCTGCCGGTTCCTACCTGCACATATTTTTTGATACTCATTTTGCTCTCTCCTTTCATGATCAGCCCTTTAATCCTTCCGTGCTGATCCCCTCCACTAAATATTTTTGGAACACAATAAAGATAATAAAAATCGGTAAAATGGATACGGTGGCCATCGCAAACATTGCGCCGTAGTCGGACTGGGATGATGGATCGGAAAACATTTTGAGCGCAATGGAAACCGTATACTTGCTCGGTTGGTTCAAGTACAAAAGCGCGGCAAAGAAGTCATCCCACCTCCAGATAAATGAGAAAATCGCGGTAGTCACCAGAGACGGCTTGATGAGCGGCAGTATGATCCTTACGAAAATCCCATAAAAAGAACACCCGTCAATCTTCGCCGACTCGTCCAACTCCTTGGGAATCCCCTTGATAAACTGCATATTTAAAAATATGAAAAAGGCTCCTCCGAAATAGTGCGGTATGATAAGCGGCAGCGCCGTGTTCACCCACTTAAGCTTCTGGAAAATAATAAACTGCGGAATCATCACCACCTGGAACGGCAGCATCATGGTCAGCATGACACAGGAAAACCAGAGTTTTCTCCCTGGAAATTTGAGTCTGGCAAAGCCAAAGGCGATCACCGCGGATGATACTACCGCCCCGACTGTGGCGGACACCGTCACAATCAGTGAATTTTTCATGAAGACGCCAAAGCTGACTCCCCCGAATCCCTTCCATCCATTCAGATAGTTTTCAAATTTAAAATACCTTGGGATCAGCACGCCAGCCTCCCTGAAAATACTGTCTGTGTCCTTAAATGAGCTGAACACCATCCAGATCAGCGGATAAATCATAATAAATCCGAATGCAATTACACACGCATGGTAAACCAATGTCTCGATCCGTCTTTTTTGTTTCATATGTCCACCACGCTCCTATCGTTCATTTTCGTAATATACCCACTGGCTGGAGGATTTGAAAATCAATGCGGTAAAGGCTGCGATAATCACCAGCAAAATCCAGGCCATGGCGCACGCATACCCCATGTGGTAATTGGTAAACGCCTGCTGATACAGGTAGAAGGCGTAAAACAGCGTGGAATTGAGGGGCTTTCCCCCTGTGATAATGTAGCTCTGGGTAAAGGCCATAAATCCATTGATCATCTGCATGACCAGATTGAAGAAAATGGTCGGCGTCAACAGCGGCAGGGTGATGCGAAAAAAGCTCTGTACCTTGCCGGCGCCGTCCACTCTCGCAGCCTCATAGAGGTTCTGGGGGATTTGCTTTAAGCCCGCCAGAAAAATCAACATGGAGGATCCGAACTGCCAAATGGACAGCAGGATGAGCGACCAGATCGCGGTCCTCACATCCGCAATCCAGGAGATGGAAATATCCAGACCAATTCCCTGTAACAGTGCGTTCACCACGCCGTTGCTGGAAAATATCTGCTTCCACATAACCGCTACGGCCACACTTCCTCCGATGATGGACGGAAGATAGTAGACCGCCCGGTAGAATCCACCAAGCTTGCTCTCCCGTTTTAAAATCAGGGCCACCACAAGCGCCATCACAAGCCGCAGCGGAACCGACACCGCGGCGTAAAAGAACGTTACCTTGAGCGCCTTCACAAATTTTGCATCCGCGGTGAACATCTTGATATAATTAGCGAATCCCACAAATTTGGGCGCCGACAGGATATCATAGTCCGTAAAGGAGAGCGCGAACGAGGCCAGTATGGGTATCAGGGTAAAGACCAGAAAGCCGAACACAAATGGTGAGATAAAGACATATCCGGCCACCCCTTCTCTGTGAATCAAGTTTTTCTTGTCCAATTTCATTCCCCTTTTATATGGGCTTCACTGCACTGTCTGTGCAGTGCAGGAAGCCCTGTGCATTTCATCAGTTGGTGGATGAGAGGATATCATTGGCCTCTTTAAACACTGCGGCCGCCGCATCCTCCGGGGTGACCAGGCCATAGCGCACCTGCTCCATATAATCCGACATCACCTGGGTCACCTCCGATGCCCCGCTGGGTGATGGCGGATCTACGGGAGTCGCGATCTTCGCCACCTGATCAATAAAGTCATAGCTCACCCGCTCCGTATCGCTCAAATCTGCCTTCAGCACCTCCAAAACAGAAGCCGATACAGGGGTTCCACGCTCGCCCTTTAAAATCTGGTTTGCTTCAACAGACGTAACTAAAAAGTTGATTACATCCGCTACCACCTCGGGATGCTCTGTAGTTGCACTGCCGCAGAAGAACTGGCTAGGCTTTAAATAGACCGGATTTTTAACTGCATCCGCCGATTTGGGGTACATGGTGATTCCCAGCTCTCTGCCCGCCGTGCTGCAAAGCACAGAATATTGATTGGAATTTGTAAAGGAATTCCAGGCTGTCTTGTCCATGATAGGCATCGTCTCCACCACCTCGGGGTCCTTCTCAATCAACGTCTCCGGGCTCACATGCCAGCCCTCATCCATGGCCTGTTTTCCCATAGTAAACAGCCGGACCAACAGTGCGTCATCCTCCCCGCTAAGCGACTTCCCGTCCGAAGCGTAAAGCGGCATCCCGGCACTCCGGTACAGATTATCACAGATGTCCTTTTCCAGAAAATAAGCCTGGACACCGGTCTTTTCATGGATTGTCTTTGAGATCTCAAAGAACTCATCCCAAGTCATCTGATCGGGAATTGTCACTCCAGCTTCCTCCACCACTTCCTTATCGTATACCAGGCAGCGGGAAGTCAGCCCGTTGCAGAGCGCATAGAGCTCTCCGCCATAGGAACCGCTGTCCAAAACACTCTGGGCGATCCCCTCCGTGTTGATCACCCCCGAATCCACATAGGGCTGCAGGTTCATCAGTTGCCCCTTCTGGTAAAACGGAGTCAAACGGTTGTAGTCCTGTTGGATAATGTCGGGAAGATTCCCAGTGGCAGCCTGGGTAGCCAACTTGTCAAAGTAGCCGCTCCAGTCGGACGGCTCCGTCTCAAAGGTCACATTGGGGTGCATCTGCGTGTACAAATTCAGGGCCTCCACCGTTATATCGTTGCGCTTCTGGTTTCCCCACCAAGCCACGCGCAGGACGACAGGTTCAGAATCCGCTGCTGTTCCCCCGGCAGTGTTCTCCGAAGTTCCCTCTGACGGCAGGCTCTCATCTGCTTTAGACTCCTGTTTCTCCTGTGCTGTAGCTGCCGGTGCAGGTTCTGTCTTCCCCGCACATCCCCATAAGCTTCCCGCCAACAGAATCCCGCTTAACGCCAAACTGGCATATCGTTTTTTTCTCAATTTCCCTCTCCTCCGCTCTCTGAAATTTACTTGTTTTGCAAAACTTGTAACCCAAG
>USJW01000054.1 GCA_900555045.1 uncultured Clostridium sp.
AGCGCCCGGCGGGCGAGGGCGCCCGTAGCCAGGAGCGCCCGGCAGGCGAGGCCGCAGCCAGGAGCGCCCGCGGCTCAGCCACCCCCGCAGTCGCCTTCGAGCACATGGATTTCGTCTACGCGGGAGCCAAGGAGCCGGCGCTGGAGGACATCACCTTCGCCGCCTACCCCGGCGAGACGGTGGGCGTGATCGGCGGAACCGGCTCGGGAAAGTCCACCCTGGTGAACATGATCCCGCGGTTTTACGACGCCACCCGGGGGCGGGTGACGGTGGGCGGACGGGACGTTCGGGACTACACCCAGGACGGCCTGCGCCGCAGAATCGGCGTGGTGCCCCAGCGGGCGGTGCTCTTTAAGGGCACGCTGCGGGACAACATGCGATGGGGCAAGGAGGACGCGACGGACGAGGAGATCTACCGCGCCCTCGACATTGCCCAGGCGAGAGAGTTTGTGGACCAGAAGGGCGAGGGGTTAAAGCTTCTCATCAGCCAGGAGGGGCGCAACCTCTCCGGCGGCCAGCGGCAGCGCCTGACCATCGCCAGGGCGCTGGTGCGCCGTCCGGACATTCTGATTCTGGACGACAGCGCGTCCGCCCTGGACTTTGCGACGGACGCCAGGCTGCGCTCGGCGATCCGGCGGGGCACCGAGAACATGACGGTGTTCATCGTGTCCCAGCGGGCCGCGTCCATCAAGCAGGCGGACCGGATTCTGGTGATGGACGACGGGCGGATCGCGGGGCAGGGAACACACAGTGAGCTATTAAAGAGCTGCCCCGTATACCGGGAGATCTGTCTGTCACAGCTTTCAAAGGAGGAGGTGGAGCGGGATGAGCAGTAATCAGGAGAAAAATAAGAGCATGGAGACGCTGCGGCGAATCCTGACCTACATCCGGCAGTACACCCCGTGGGTGCTCTGCTCCCTGGCCCTGGCCGTGGTGACCGTGGCCCTGACACTGTACGTGCCGATCCTCACCGGCCGGGCCGTGGACCGGATTGTGGGGCCGGGCGACGTGGATTTCGCAGGTCTTATTGGGATCCTTAAGACGATCCTCATCGCCGTGGCGTTCACCTCCGTGTCCCAGTGGCTGATGAACCACATCAACAACAAGATCACCTACCGGGTGGTGAAGGACATCCGCACCAGGGCCTTCAACCAGCTGGAGGTGCTCCCGCTGCGCTACATCGATTCCCACTCCTCCGGCGACCTGATCAGCCGGATCATCGCGGATATCGACCAGTTCTCCGAGGGCCTTCTGATGGGCTTTACCCAGCTGTTCACCGGCGTGCTTACGATCCTGGGGACACTGTTATTCATGCTGTCCATCAACCCCTGGATCACCATCGTGGTGGTGGCGCTGACCCCGCTGTCCCTGTTTGTGGCCAGCTTTATCGCCAAGCGGACCTACATCATGTTCAAGCACCAGTCCGAGACACGCGGCGAGCTGACGGCCCTGACGGACGAGATGCTGGGCAACATGAAGGTGGTCCAGGCCTTTGGCTACCAGAAGCGGGCCCAGAAGACCTTCGAGGAGATCAACAACCGCCTGGCGGGCTACAGCCTGCGGGCCACGTTCTTCTCCTCCATCACCAACCCGGCCACCCGGTTTGTCAACAGCATGGTCTACGCGGCGGTGGGAATCACCGGCTCCTACGGGGCCATCCGCGGCTTACTTACCGTGGGCCAGCTGACCAGCTTTTTGAGCTACGCAAACCAGTATACCAAGCCCTTCAACGAGATCTCCGGCGTGGTCACGGAGCTGCAGAACGCGCTGGCCTCCGCGGCCCGGGTGTTCGAGCTGATCGACCAGGAGCCCATCCCCGGGGAGCCGGCGGACGCGGTGCGGCTTGAGGACGTGGCGGGCCAGGTGGAGCTTCAGCATGTGGACTTCTCCTACAGCCCGGACACGGAGCTGATTAAGGATTTAAACCTCTGCGTGAAGCCCGGCCAGCGCATCGCCATCGTGGGCCCCACAGGCTGCGGAAAGACCACGGTGATCAACCTGCTCATGCGCTTCTACGACGTGGACTCCGGATCGATCCGGGTGGATGGAAACGATGTGCGGGGCGTGACGCGAGGCAGCCTGCGGGCCAATTTCGGCATGGTGCTCCAGGAGACGTGGCTGAAATCCGGCACGATCCGCGAAAATATCGCCTACGGCCGTCCGGATGCCACCGAGGAGGAGATTGTCCAGGCGGCGAAGGAGGCCCACGCCCACAGCTTTATCAAGCGCATGCCGAAGGGCTATGACACCGTGATCGGCGAGGACGGGGGAAATCTCTCCCAGGGCCAGAAACAGCTTTTGTGCATCGCCCGTGTGATGCTCTGCCTGCCGCCCATGCTGATCCTGGACGAGGCCACCTCCTCCATCGATACCCGGACGGAGATTCTGATCCAGAAGGCCTTTGCGCGGATGATGGAGGGCCGCACCAGCTTTATCGTGGCACACCGCCTGTCCACAATCCGCGAGGCGGACCGGATTCTGGTGATGAAGGCCGGAAAGATCGTGGAGCAGGGCCGCCATGAAGAGCTGCTGGAGAAAAACGGCTTCTATGCGGAAATCTACAATAGCCAGTTTGCCAGAGAGTAGATTTTAAAAAATTGGTAAAAAGAGGAGAAATACCCCATTCTTAGTTTGCAAAAAGGGAAGGGGTACCTTATAATGAGAGAAGAGGGCCCGGTTATCCCCGGGCCCATTCTGTATATCTGTATAGTATCGGGCCGCGATGCGGCTGCAGCCGGAAATTAGAATTTAAAGGATACCGTTGAGGGGCGAATCATGGGAGATTGGATACAGGGGTTGGAGGGTGCCTTTTTCGAGAAAGCACTGAACCTGTTGGAAGTGAATATCTATATAACCGATGCGAAGACCAACCGGATCGTGTACATGAACGACACGATGAAGCGCACCTTCGGCCAGGAAAAGCCGGAGGGAAGGCTATGCTGGGAGGTTTTGCAGGATGGGATGAAGGAGCGCTGTCCCGTCTGCCGGATTTGTATGCTCCGCGAGAGCGGAAAAAAGAGCTGCGTATGGGACGAGATCAACACGCACACCGGCCGGATTTTTAAGAATTACAACTGTCTCCTGGAGTGGAACGGCCGGGAGTATCACATCCAGAACTCCATCGATGTGACGGAGTACCGAAAGCTCACCGATGCGGCGGGCCTGGATGATCTCACCCACATGCTGAACCGGAGAGCCGGGAAGGCCATGCTGCAGACCGTTCTGCAAAACGCGAAGGAGGAAAACCGCCAGGCCGCGGTGGTCCTCTTCGACGTCAACGATTTGAAACAGATCAACGATCTCTACGGGCACAGCGAGGGGGACCGCCTGCTGCAGTACACGGCGTCCGTCGCGGGCGAATATCTGCGGGAGAAGGATATGATGTTCCGGCTGGGCGGGGACGAGTTTGTGATGCTGCTCTACGGCGAGGATGCGGGCGGGGCGG
The DNA here is from genome assembly GCA_900555045.1 of uncultured Clostridium sp. Lineage (GTDB taxonomy): Bacteria > Bacillota > Clostridia > Lachnospirales > Lachnospiraceae > Enterocloster. The sequence continues at coordinate 3,446 of USJW01000054.1, forward strand.
CAAGCCGGATGGAACAGATTCAACAGAGGATGAGACAGCAGCGGGAGCTGAATTCGATTTTTTATGAAGCCTCCTTCAGCTACGGGACGGCGGTGTCCTATCCCGGGGACAGCTTGAGCGTGGAGGAGTTAATCAGCCGGGCGGACCAGCGGATGTACCGGGACAAGCGCAGCTATCACGTTCGCCGGGCCAAGGAAAAGCTGCGCAAGTCCGGGATTCGGGCCGGGGATGTGAGCGGGTTTACCTACGACAAGGATCATCTCTACGATGCCCTGGCCGCCAGCACGGACGACTACATATTTATCGGGAATATGAAGACGGGTGTGTTCCGCTATTCCCCGCAGATGGTTCGGGAGTTCGGGCTTCCGGGCGAGGTGGTGGAGAATGCGGCCGCGTTTTGGAGCGATATGATCCACCCGCACGACGAGCAGTATTTTATGGAGAGCAACCAGGAGATCGCGGACGGGCGGGAGGAGTACCACAACATCGAGTACCGGGCGAAAAATGTCCGCGGGGAATGGATCTGGCTGCGCTGCCGCGGGCGGATGATCCGCGGGGAGGACGGGCAGCCGGAGATGTTTGCCGGGATGATCACCAACCTGGGCAAAAACAATCAGATCGACCACATGACCGGGCTCTATAACCGGTTTGAGTTTGAGGGAAATGTGAAGAAGTGCCTGGTGGACGAGGCGGTGGATCGGCTGGGGCTTCTGATCCTTGACATGGATTCCTTCAAGAATATCAACGACTTATACGACCGCTCCTTCGGGGACGAGGTGCTGCGCCTGACCGGCCAGAAGATCGCCGCCATTCTGCCGGACAATGCCAGAATCTACCGCCTGGACGGCGACGAGTTCGGTGTCATTGTGGAGGACGGCGATGAGGAACAGTGCCTGAGTATCTACAACCGCATCCGCTCCCAGTTCTGCAAGCAGCAGGAGTACGGCGGGCGGAAATACTTCTGCACGGTGTCCGCGGGCTTTGCGTTCTACCCGAAGGACGCGGACAACTATCTGGAGCTTTTAAAGTACGCCAACTACTCCCTGGAGCACAGCAAGCTCATGGGAAAGAACAAGGGAACCGTCTTTTCACGGGAGATTTTGCTGGAGAAGGAACGGCGGTTAAAGATGGCGGAGCTGCTGCGTGAGAGCATCGACCGCGGGTTTGTGGGCTTTTGCATCCACTATCAGCCCCAGGTGTACGCGGACAGCGGGGTCCTTTACGGGGCCGAGGCGTTAGCCAGATGGCACTGCAGTGAGTTCGGCGATGTGTCCCCGGTGGAATTTATTCCGATTTTAGAGCAGACCGGGCTGATCGTCCGGCTGGGAAATTGGGTGTTTGAGAATGCGGCGCGCCAGTGCAGCATTTGGTGCAAATATATCTCGGATTTCAGGGTCAGCGTCAATCTCTCCTACGTGCAGCTGGTGGAGGGGGATCTGGTTCCGCTGGTGAGCCGGACGTTAGAGGAGTTTAAGCTGCCGCCCGCCAACATCACGCTGGAGCTGACGGAGTCCTACATGGTCAAGGATGACGAGGCGGTGAGCGCGGTGATGAAGCGCTTCCGCGACGCCGGGATGCGCATTGCCATGGACGATTTCGGTACCGGATACTCGTCCCTCAACTCCCTGAGGCACATTCCGGCGGATATCGTGAAGATCGACCGGAGCTTTGTGCGCGGAATCACGGAGGACGCGTTCAACGCCACGCTGATCCGCTCCGTGACCCAGCTCTGCCACAATGTGGGCAAGCGCGTGTGCCTGGAGGGCGTGGAGACAGGGGAGGAGTACCGGGCGGTGCGGGAGATGGGGATCGAGCTGATCCAGGGCTATTACTTTGGACGCCCCATGCCGCCGGAGGAATTTGAGAGAAAGCTCCTGGAACCGGAGGTGTGACAGATGGATTTTTACAGACGGGTGGGACTCGTGTGCGCCGCCATCCCCAAGGGGCGGGTGGCCACCTACGGACAGATCGCGCTTCTGTGCGGAAAGCCGCGCAATGCCAGACAGGTGGGGTACGCCCTGAACAGAGACTTGGCGGGCCGGGATGTGCCGGCCCACCGGGTGGTGAACAGCCAGGGGTATTTGAACGGCGCCCAGTCCTTTGCGCACCCGGACACCCAGAGAAAAATGCTGCGCGCCGAGGGCGTGCGGGTGTCCCGGGACAACCGGGTGGACCTAAAGGCCTTCGGCTGGAACAACACGCTGGACGAGGCGCTTTTGCTGCGGGCGCAGTTTGAGGAGGAAGGGGTGTAGCTTGGCCGCCCGGTCACCCGGTCTGCGTCTCCCCCTCCTGCCTGGCGGGGAGACGGACGGTCACCTCCGTGCCCTCGCCGGGGCGGCTCTCAAAGGAGAGACCGTACTGATTGCCGTAAAGGCTCTTTAGGCGCAGGTTGGTGTTGTAGACGCCGATGTGCTCGCTGCCGGGATTTGAAGCCGTGGGAGACTGCTCCCCGGCTTTTTTTGTGTCCGTCGGCAGCCAATTCAGTTTTTCCGGCGGGATTCCGGCGCCGTCGTCGGAGACAATGAACACCATGTCGTCCCCCTCCTTCCAGCCGGTGATCAGGATGCTGCCCTTTTTATGCTCCGTCATGCGGATGCCGTGGAGCAGCGCGTTCTCCACGATGGGCTGGAAGGTCAGTTTGGGGATGGTGTAGGCATTTAACTCCTCCGGCACGTCGATGACCAGGCGGGCGCAGTTGTCGTAGCGCATGTTCTGGAGCCGGATGTAGAGTGTCACGTGCTCCAGCTCCCCGAGGATGGTGTTCATCAGCCCCTTGGAGCTCAGCGTCAGCTTGTAGAAGCGGGACAGATCCTGGATCGCCCGGGTCACCTCCTCCTGGCGGCCGGTCCGGGACAGCCAGTTGATCATGTCCAGGGTGTTGTACAGAAAATGCGGGTTGATCTGCGCCTGGAGCGCCCGGAATTCGGCACGCCGCAGGTCCTCGGCCGCCTGCTCCTGGCTGTCCATCAGGCGGTTGATCTCCCCGGTCATGTAGTTGTAGGTGTCCGAGAGAACGCCGATCTCGTCGCAGGCCCTGTGCTCGTTTTTCATGGGCTTTGGGCGGCCGGTGCGGACCGTCTCCATCTGGTAGGCCACGGCGATGATCCGGTCCGCGATGGAGCCGGACAGCAGCAGCGCGAGGAACAGGGCCAGCAGCACGAACAGCAGGTAGATCAGGATAAACTGGATCATCAGATGCTGTCCGGTGTCCGCGATGTGGTTGGCTGGCAGGATGGAGACCAAGTGCCAGTCCGTGTCGTGGATGGGGAAGTAGGCGCCGTAGGCATCCCCCTGCTTAAAGTTAATTAATGAGAAGGTCTCGTCGCCCTTCAGCCGCTCGGGCAGCATGCGGGAGGGGATAAAGTAGCGGGAGGCGTGCTCGGCGTCGGAGGAGGCGACCAGCACGTCCTGGCTGTTTAAGATGTAGGTGGCCTCGCCCTCCACGGAGGAGCTGGCGGCCAGCACGTCCTCCAGCAGCGTCGGGGAGAAGTAGACCGCGATGTAGGCCGAGGTGTCCGGCGGGGAGGACCACTCGGAGCCGGAGCGGATATAGGCGATCCGGGTGACCGCCGCAAGGCCTCCGGCGTGCTCGGATTCCTCCTTGGTCAAAAGGCTGCCCGGGCAGAGGAGTAGGTTGCCGAAGGAACGCTCAAAGTGCTCCATCCAGGGGCTTTTCGCGCCCGAGATGGGGAGAAACAGGGTGTTCCCATTATGATTGTAGCGCTTTAAATCCGGGTAGTGAGTGTCGTCGTAGTAGATGCGGATCCCCGTGATGATGGAGTGGTCCACCAGGTTTGAGGCCAGGCGGTACAGACTCTCAATGCGGGACGCGTCGGGAAGGTAAATTCCGGCCCGGCCCCGGGTGACGTTAAACGTGTCCTGGATTAAGCCGGTGCGGGCCACGACCTCGCCCGCGTGGACGACGTTGTCCATCAGGCTCTCGATGGAGTTGACCGTCTGGGCGGCCAGGGCCTGCTCGGAGCGGATGGTGTCGTCCATCACGATGCCGTACATGCGCGCGTAGAGAAAGCCGGTCACCACGGCGGTCGGCAGCATGAGCAGGATCGCGTGGGAGATGATCAGCTTGTTTTTTAGCTTCAGGTTGTACATGTAATGGTTTAACAGTAATTTAAGCGGGTTCTTCATGAGAGCATTTTCTCCCTGTACTCGGACGGGGACAGGCCCACGATTTTCCGGAAGGTTTTGCTGTAGTAGTTGCCGTCGCTGTAGCCCACCTTGGAGGAGATGTCCGTGATCTTGTACCGGGGGTCCGCCAGGAGCTGCTTGGACATCTTGATCCGGTAGTCGGTCAGATACTGGTTTAAGGTCATGCCGGTCTCCGACTTAAAGAGGGTGCACACGTAGCTGGAGGAGAGGTGCACGTGCTCGCTCACGTCGGGAACGGACAGGGTGGGGATGGTGTAGTTTCTGTGCAGGTACTCCTTGATCTGGAACACCACGGGATTTTCGCTGTTTCCCTGGCTTAAATATTGGAAATACAGGTTGATTTTTCCGGTCAGGAGCCGGTTTAACTGGGGCAGGGTGATGCACCCGGTGACGCTGTCCCAGATGGAGCCGGGGTCCACCTCGTCCCTGTTCCAGAGCGAGAAGTGGTTTGACAGCGCGTACTCGTCCAGCTTTCCCAGATATTTGTAGTAGAGGTCGCGCACCTGGCTGGGAGCCAGGGCCTGGCGGGATCCGGCCAGCTGGTAAAGGCGGGCGGCCACCGCCAGAGCCCGGTCCTTTAACTGCTCGGAGAGCGCGAGGCTAAAGTCGGTCAGCATGTCCGACATGGGAAGCGCGGCGGTCTCCTCCTCGCGGGGGACGAGCTCGGTGTCCAGCTCACAGAAAAAGCTGTGGGACAAAAGCTCCCAGGCCTTGCGGCCGGACAGGAATGCGCGGTCGGCCCCGCAGACCGCAGGTCCTTTCGCGATGAAAAAGTTGCACACGCCGGTGAGCCCCTCCGCCAAAAGCCGGGTGCAGCCGGACAGGACGGCCTCCTCGGGCTTCCCCTCGCCGTATAGCTGGATGATGATGTAGCGGTCCGCCCGGAAGGCGTAGAGCTGGGACAGCTTTGAGGCGTGCAGATAGTCCGAAAAGCGGGCCTGCAGCTGGTCCATGGTCTTAGAGGGCAGCATGGACAGCGGCGTCAGGCACTCCACCAGCACAGTCACAAAGCAGGTGCCGGGGCCGAAGGGAAGCTTTAAGGTTTTTGTCAAGTTGTCCACCTCGCCGGGCTCCCCGCGCTCGGGCTCCATGAGCAGCTGGGCCAGATGCGCCAGCTGTTCCTTCTCGTGGACGAGCACGGCGCTGCGGTTGCTGGTGCGGGCCAGATGGCTGTCCGCGGCCTCCTTGAGAGCGGCGGTCAGCTCGTCCATCTCCAGCGGCTTCTCCACATAGCTCACCGCCTTCAGCTTGATGGCGGCCTTTAGGTATTCCTTGTCCGAGTAGGCGCTCATGAACACGACGGCAGTGTCCGGCAGCTGCTCCAAAATCTTTTCCACCATCTCCACGCCGTTCATCCGGGGCATCCGCACGTCCGTGAGGACGATGTCGGGCTTCTCCGAGAGCGCAACCCGCAGGCCGTGCACGCCGTCGTCCGCCAGGATGACCTGGCTGATGGACAGATATTCCAGATCCAGGCTGCACTGGATTCCCTCCCTGGTTAACTTCTCGTCGTCCACGATCAAAAGCTTCATAGCCGCCGTCTCCTTTCCGATTGATATACCCCAATTCTATCAAGAAATGAAAATATTGCAATGGAAATTCCCTCCGGCGCCTCAAGAGAGGAATATTTTACAGCATTTTAAAAAATATTACCATGGTTTTCGGTCGGCTGCGGTGTTAGGATGGTATTAAGGCTTGAGAGAACAAAAAATTGAGAGAAGACGACGAGCACCGCCAGGTGCAGCCTTGCAGCAGAGCAGAGGCGATCCCCTGTGCCCGGGCGGTGGAACTTTATTTTAACCATTTACAGATGAGGAGGAAACAACAATGAAACATGCATATGTGAAATTTGAGGAAGCAGATCAGATTATTAATTTCGTGAGAATTATCAACCAGTACGAGTACGACGTGGACGTAAAGTGCGGCAGCCGCATCGTGGACGCAAAGTCCATCGTGGGCGTTCTGTCCCTGGCCCGCTCCAAGGTTCTGGAGCTGATTCTCCACACCGAGGACTGCGGCGGACTGCTGGAGCAGATCGCACCCTTTGCCGCGTAAGCTTTCGGAGAGCGGGAAGCGGGTCCATACATAATAGAAGAGATATGAGTGAAGCGCTGTCCGGCGGCCGGTATTTTTGGCCGCCCGGACGGCGCTTTTTGTGCGCGAGGCTTCGCCGCGCAAAAGGGCGTTTCTATGGCTGGACAGCCACAAAAAAGGTGATATAATATACAAGGCTTTAACGAACACAAAAGATTAAGAGAGCCGGGGAGAGAAAATGAGATGAGACAGATACGCGATTTTGTGAAGCGGGAGACCGTGCTGACCGCGGCGCTGGCCCTTGCGGCGGTGTCCGCTGTGGTGGTGCGGCCGGATGCAGCATATCTTGGGTATGTGGACTGGCAGACCATAGCCCTTTTATTTTGCCTGATGTCCGTGATGGCGGGCTTCCAGAAGCTGGGAGTGTTCGCGCGGATCGGCGCGGGACTTTTGGGGCGGGTGCACACGGGGAGACAGGCGGCGCTGGTCCTCTCGGGGCTGTGCTTTTTCTCCAGCATGGCCATCACTAACGACGTGGCCCTGATCACCTTCGTGCCCTTCGCCATCACCGTGCTGCGGATGGCGAGGCTGGAGCGGCTGATCCTGCCGGTGGTGACGCTCCAGACCATCGCGGCAAACCTAGGCAGTATGCTGACGCCCATCGGGAACCCGCAGAATCTGTACCTGTACGCCAGATCCATGATGTCCGCGGGGGCTTTTGTGCGCCTGATGCTGCCGTACTGCGCGGCCGCTGCGGTGCTCATTGTAATCGTCACCCTGTTTTTGGACAACGGACCGGTGCGCGCCATGGCGGAGGGGGAGAGCGGCCGGATCTGCGCCTGGAAGACCGCGGTCTATCTGGCGCTGTTTCTTGCCTGCGTGGCTGCGGTGGCGCGGCTCCTGCCCTGGCAGGCGGTGCTCGCGGTGGTGGCTGTTGCGGTGCTCTTTGTGGACCGCAGCATATTTCTGGCGGTGGACTACTCGCTGCTTCTGACCTTCGTGGGATTTTTCGTGTTTATCGGGAATATGGGGCGGCTTCCGGCCTTCTGCCAGTTCCTGGACCGGATCCTTGCCGGGCGAGAGATGATCACGGCGGTGGCGGCCAGCCAGGTGATCAGCAACGTGCCGGCGGCGCTTCTGCTGTCCGGCTTCACGGACTGCTGGGAGCAGCTGATCGTGGGGACGAACCTGGGCGGCCTGGGGACGTTAATCGCCTCCATGGCGAGCCTGATCTCCTACAAGAGCATCGCCAGACATTACCCGGAGAGGAAGGGGCGGTATCTGGCGCTCTTCACCGGTATGAACATAATGTTCCTCGTGGTGCTTGTGGGCCTTCACGGGTGGCTTTCTGCGTGGTAGAATGAAGTTGACAGAACAGTTTGTCGGACTTGCGCTTTGGCAGAAAGGAGCGGATCAATATGTCAGTGATCGGAGGAATTATGGTTCCACATCCACCGCTCATCATCCCGGAGATCGGGAAAGGGGAGGAACAGGCGATTGCGGCCACCACGAAAGCATATCACGAGGCGGCAAAGGAGCTGGCCCGGTGGAAGCCGGAGACCATCGTGCTCATGTCGCCCCACGCGGTGATGTACAGCGACTATTTTCACATCTCCCCGGGGGAAAGCGCTTCGGGGGATTTCGGACGCTTCGGCGCGCCGCAGGTGCGCGTTGAGGCATCGTACGACCAGGCGCTTGTGGATACAATCGAAGCGCTTTCCGGGGAGGAGGACTTCCCCATGGGGACTCTGGGCGAGCGCGACCCGTCGCTGGACCACGGCACGGCGGTGCCCCTGTACTTTATCCGCCAGTATCTGACGGATTTTCAGTTGGTGCGGGTAGGGCTCTCCGGCCTCTCGCTGGCGGACCACTACCGGGCCGGACAGCTGATTGCCCGGGCGGCCCTTCACCTGGACCGGAGGGTGGCCGTCGTGGCCAGCGGGGACTTGTCCCACAAGCTGAGCGAGGAGGGGCCGTATGGCTACGCCGCCGAGGGCCCGGAGTACGACCGGATGGTCATGGACGTGATGGGAAATGGGGAGTTTGGCCGTCTGTTTGACTTCGGGGAGAACTTTTGCGAGCGGGCGGCCGAGTGCGGCCACAGGTCCTTTGTGATCATGGCGGGCATGTTGGACGGTCTGAGCGTGAAGGCGAGGCGGCTCAGCCACGAGGGGCCCTTCGGCGTGGGATATGGCGTCTGCATCTTTGGGGCCGGCCCGGTGGATTCCTCCAGGCACTTTTTGGAGCGCTACGGGAAGGAGCAGAGGGAGCGCTGCGCGGCCCTCAGGCAGGAGGAGGACCCCTACGTGGCCCTGGCGCGCCGGTCCTTAGAGCATTATGTGCGCGAGGGGGAGCGGCTGGCGGTCCCGGACAGCCTTCCGGAGGAGATGTACCGAAAGCGGGCCGGAGCCTTCGTGTCCATCCACAAGCACGGCGCGCTGCGGGGCTGCATCGGGACTATCGGCCCGGTCTGCCGGAACGTGGCGGAGGAGATCGCCAAAAATGCCGTCAGCGCGGGCACCAGGGATCCCAGATTCCCGCAGGTGCGGGAGGAAGAGCTGGCCGAGCTGGTGTACAGCGTGGACGTGCTGGGGCACACGGAATCCGTCAAGGGGCCGGAGGAGCTGGACGTGAAGCGGTACGGCGTGATCGTCTCCAAGGGCTCAAAGAGAGGCCTTCTGCTGCCGAACCTGGAGGGCGTGGACACGGTGGAGGAACAGATCGCCATCGCGAAGCACAAGGCTGGGATCCCGGCGTGGGAGACCGGCGTGACCCTGGAGCGGTTCGAGGTGGTAAGGCACGGTGATGCAGGATGAGGGCCGTGTGTCCGGTGTGTATGCACCACTGTGCGCCCCTGCCCGGGCAGACCGGGCTCTGTCTGGCCAGAGGAAACGTGGGGGGCGCGGTGGTCCCTGTCAATTACGGGAAGATCACGGCGCTGGCCCTGGATCCCATCGAGAAGAAGCCGCTCAGGCGTTTCTTTCCCGGCAGCATGATTCTCTCTGTGGGCAGCTTCGGCTGCAACCTGCGCTGCCCCTTCTGCCAGAATTATGAGATTTCTATGGCTGGGGATGGGGAGACGGCGCCGGAGCCAGAGCGAGACTCACCCGGTAAGACCGCCCGATCCCTCCTTCTCTCCCCGGAGGATTTGGCCGCCAGGGCTTGGGCCCTCAGAGACCGCGGAAACATCGGCGTGGCGTTCACCTACAACGAGCCGCTTGTGGGCTGGGAGTATGTGCGCGACACCGCCCGCCTGGTGCGGGATTTGGGGATGAAGAGCGTAGTGGTGACCAACGGGAGCGCCTGCGATCTGGTGCTGGACGGGATTTTGCCGGTGACGGACGCCATGAACATCGACTTAAAGGGCTTTTCGGAGGCATACTACCGGAAGCTGGGCGGGGATTTGGGGACGGTGAAGCACTTTATCAGCCGGGCGGCCCGGTGCTGCCATGTGGAGCTGACCACCCTGATCGTCCCGGGGGAGAACGACCGGGAGGAGGAGATGGACCGCCTGGCCGCCTGGGTGGCCTCGGTGGACCCGGAAATCCCGCTGCACGTGACCCGGTTTTTCCCGCGCTATCACATGGCGGACCGCCCGCCCACGCGGGTGGAGGCGGTGTACCGGCTGGCAGAGGTCGCCGGGAGACATTTGAGACATGTGTATACAGGAAATTGTTGAGTCGTGCGGTGCGGGGGCTGGAAGGCGTTCTGCACCGCATTTCCAGTTGGAAATCCATAAAAAATATGTTATAGTATAGAGAAAATCGGCCGGGAACCGTGGGTCCGGCCGCAAATTTGGGAGGAACGGATGGAGCGAGACGTGATTCTGTATATCGGCGCCAGTGTGGACGGATATCTGGCCGACGCCTCGGGCGGCGTGGACTGGATGAAGGGGCACGGCGTGGAGGATTGCGCCGGCGGGTACGAGGAATTCTACCGGCAGGTGGACACGCTGATCATGGGGCGGGTGACCTACGAGCAGGTGAAGACGGAGCTGTCGCCGGGGCAGTGGCCCTACGCGGGGAAGGACTGCTATGTGGTGACCTCCCAGTTTTTGGAGGACACCGACGAGGTGACGTTCTGGCCGGGGGATCTGTGGGAGCTGGTGTACATTTTAAAGCAGCAGCCCGGCAAGCACATCTGGCTGTTGGGCGGCGCAAGGCTTCTCAAGAGCTTTATGGAGCAGGGGCTGGTGGACCAGTACTGGATCTCCACGCTCCCGGTGATCTTAGGGCGCGGGATCCCGCTGTTTTTGCCGGGGGACTACGGGAGCCGTCTGATCCTGGACCGGACGGAAGTGAAGGACGGCATCGTGACCAGCGTGTACTATAACAGAGCGGAGGATTAGAGCGGGATGCATTATACAATACCAAATTATTACAGAGACTTTTCCTGCGTGGCGGATCGCTGTACGGACACGTGCTGCGCGGGCTGGGAGATCGCCATCGATCCGGCTTCCCTGGCGCGCTACAGGCGGACGGACGGTCCCCTGGGAAACCGTCTGCACAACAGCATCGCGTGGAAGAAGGGATCGTTTAAGCAGTACGGCGGCCGCTGCGCGTTTCTGGACGAGAGCGGGCTCTGCGACCTCTACGCGGAGGGAGGGCAAGGGATGCTCTGCAAAACCTGCAGGACCTACCCGCGGCACATTGAGGAGTTTGAGGGCGTGCGGGAGATCTCCCTTTGCATCTCCTGCATCGAGGCGGCGCGGATCGTACTGGGGCAGAGAGAGCCGGTGCGCTTCCTGGAATTTGACCGGGAGGGGCGCGAGGAGGACTACGGCGACTTCGATTTCCTGCTCTACACCAAGCTGACCGACGCCAGGGAGCTGGCGCTTCGGATCCTTCAGAACCGCAGCCGCCCGGTGGGGGAGCGGATGACCATGGCGCTGGCCCTGGCGCATGACCTCCAGAGCCGGATGGACCAAAACGCGCTGTTCGCCGCGGACATCCTGTTCACCCGGTATGGGAAGGAGAGGGCGCCGGAGCGCTTTGGGGACCGCGTGGCGGGCATGGCAGGCTCGTCTGGGCTCCGGTTTGACATGCTTCGCGGCATGACGGAGGATCTGGGACGCCTGGAGGCGTTAAATGCAGACTGGCCGGGGCAGCTTGAGGCCATCCGGGAGGCGCTGTACGGGCAGGGAGTTGCGGATTATGAGCGCGCCCGCCTGGAATTTGCGCGGTTCTGCGAGGGGACGGACTGGGCGCTCTGGACGGAGCAGCTGGCGGTGTACTTTGTGTTCACCTACTTCTGCGGCGCGGTTTACGACGGGAGGGCCTACGGGCGGATGAAGTTCGCTGTCATGAGCGCGCTTCTCATCGGGGAGCTGGCCTTCGGCGTCTTTAGGATGCAGGGAAACCGGCTGACCTTTGAGGATTTCGTGGACATCGCCCATCGGTTTTCCAGGGAGGTGGAGCACTCGGACGACAACAGAGAGCAGCTCCTGGCGCTTTTGGACCGGGAGGAGCGCTTCCGTGTTGATGCGCTTGCGGCGCTGATACTCTCTGTATAAAAAATGCATAAATATGGAAATGATTTCCTGGGTAAACTTTACAAAGTTTTGTGAAAAGTGTAGAAATGAGCCGAAATTCGGCGAGAAACTTAAGTAAATTAATGTAATTTTTGCCTGTACCTGATTTTTGGTAGAAAGTTTTCACCTTCTGTGCTATAATAAAAAAAATTTTATACAGAAGGAGTGATACTTTATGAAGGAAAATGATGGTTTTAAACCATTTATACCGGCGAACAAAGTGGTGCCCGAGCTGACTGTGGTGTCCATTGTTCTCGGTATTTTTCTTGCGGTGCTGTTCGGCGCGGCCAACGCATATCTTGGCCTGCGCGTGGGCATGACCGTGTCCGCCTCCATCCCGGCGGCAGTGATCTCCATGGGTGTGATCCGTGTGATTCTAAAGCGCGACTCCATCCTGGAAAACAACATGGTGCAGACAATCGGCTCCGCAGGTGAATCTGTGGCGGCGGGCGCAATCTTTACCCTGCCGGCTTTATTTATGTGGATGAGCGAGTGGGGCGAGGGCATGCCCTCCCTGGTTGAGATTTCCCTGATCGCCCTGTGCGGCGGTGTGCTGGGCGTGCTGTTCATGATCCCGCTTCGTCAGGCGTTGATCGTCAAGGAGCACGGCGTGCTTCCCTACCCGGAGGGCACGGCCTGTGCCGAGGTGCTGATCGCGGGAGAGCAGGGCGGCTCCAAGGCCGGCGTGGTGTTTGCCGGCATGGGAATCGCGTCCGCCTACAAGTTCATCGCCGACGGCTTAAAGCTGTTCCCCAGCGATGTGGACTATGACTTAAAGAAATACGGCGGCGGCATGGGAATCTCCGTCCTGCCTGCCCTGGCGGGCGTGGGCTACATATGCGGCCCCAAGATTTCCTCCTACATGTTCTCGGGCGGCCTCATCTCCTGGATGATCCTCATGCCCGTCATCAAGCTGTTCGGCTCCGGCTTGACCGAGCCCATGGCTCCCGCTGACACGCTGATCAGCCAGATGTCCAGCTCCGCCATGTGGGGCTCCTACATCCGCTACATCGGCGCGGGCGCTGTGGCGGCGGCCGGCCTCATCAGCCTGATCAAATCCCTGCCGTTGATCGCCAGGACCTTTAAGGACGCCATGCGCGACTTAAAGGGCGGCCGTCAGGCCTCCACCCTGCGCACGGACCAGGATCTGCCCATGAATGCAGTGATCCTCGGCGTGCTGGCCACCTGCGTGGTGCTCTGGCTGGTGCCCGCGGTGCCCGTTAGCCTGGTGGGCGCGCTGCTCATCGCGGTGTTCGGCTTCCTGTTCGCTGCGGTCAGCTCCCGCCTGGTGGGCCTGGTGGGGTCCTCCAACAACCCGGTGTCCGGCATGGCCATCGCGACCCTCCTGGTGTCCGCGCTGGTGTTAAAGGCCGTGTCCGGCACCAGTCATGAGAGCATGATGGGCGTGATCGCCATCGGCGGCGTGATCTGCGTGATCGCGGCCATCGCGGGCGACACCTCCCAGGACTTAAAGACCGGCTTTATCGTGGGTTCCACGCCCAAGAAGCAGCAGATCGGCGAGCTGGTGGGCGTTGTGGCCTCTGCGTTGGCCATCGGCGGCGTGCTCTACCTGCTCAACAAGGCGTGGAGCTACGGCTCCCCGGAACTGCCCGCGCCTCAGGCCATGATCATGAAGACCGTGGTGGAGGGCGTGATGAACGGCGACCTGCCCTGGAACATGATTCTGGCGGGAGCGGCCGTGGCCGTGGTGATCGAGATTCTGGGAATCCCGGTCATGCCGGTGGCCGTGGGACTTTACCTGCCGCTGCGCACCACCTCCGCCATCATGGTGGGCGGCCTTGTGCGTTTGTGGTTTGAGAAGCGAAAGGGTGCGAGCGAGGAGGCGAAGAAGGACGCGCTGGACCGCGGAATTCTCTACACCTCCGGCATGATCGCGGGCGAGGGCCTGGTGGGAATCCTCCTAGCCGTGTTCGCCATCATCCCCCTTGTGAATCCCAGAGGCGATTCCTTAGCCAGCTTCTTCGACCTGTCCGCCATGGATAACGCCCTCGGCGCGTTCCTGGTGAGCCCGGCCGCAAAGCTTGTGTCCCTGGCCATGTTCGCGGTGCTGATCCTTATCATGTGCAAGTTCACCATCTGGCATAGAGAGAACAAGAAGTGATGATACCTGGAGAGCTGCCGCCTGCGAATCTGCGGGCGGCGGCGCCTTTTCCTGAAGGGGAGGAGAATGCATTTGTTTAACCGGAAAAAACGCGGCGAGAATTACCTGGAGCAGGTGCCGAGGCGCAATCCCGACTTCGCCTGGAAGGAGGACGAGAAGGGGTTTGTGACCGTGGACATGATCCATCGGGGCCTGTTTGACAAGCTGGCCCAGACGCTCTTTGTCACGCCCAAGGTCAGCCACATCCATTTAGACGCCTTCGGAAGCTTCGTGTGGAAGCAGATCGACGGGGAGCGGGATCTGGTGGAGATCGGAAGGCTGGTGAAGGAGGAGTTCGGGGACAAGGCGGAGCCATTATACGAGCGGCTTGCCAAGTTTTTCGATACTTTGGAGAACAGTCATTTTATATCGTACGAGACGTACGGCGCAGCCGGCAGATGATGGGAAAATCTGCGGCTGCGCTTATTTTTTGTTTCTGTGGGCCCTGGCCTTGCAACATTCCACTACAACAACTCCCGATTTTGTGATATGATGGTGAAAACACATGCCGCCGAACCGGGCGGAGCTACATAAGGAGGAGAAGGAACTATGAACCAGGTGAGACTTGGAAAGACCGAGATTGTGGTCAACAAAAACGGATTTGGAGCGCTGCCGATCCAGAGAATCCCCAAGGAGGAGGCGGTGAAGCTGGTGCGGAAGGCCTACGACAACGGGATCCGGTTTTTTGACACCGCATACACCTACACGGACAGCGAGGAGAAGCTGGGGGAGGCCCTTGAGGGGATCCGGGATCAGGTCTACATCGCCACAAAGACGCCCGCCAAGAACAGCGAGGATTTCTGGAAGCATCTGGAGGAGAGCCTCAGAAGACTTAGGACGGACTACATCGATCTGTTCCAGTTCCACAATACGCCCTTCTGCCCAAAGCCCGGGGACGGGACCGGACTGTACGAGGCCATGCTGGAGGCAAAGCGCCAGGGCAAGGTGCGCCACATCGGAATCACCAACCACCGGCTGAGCGTGGCCAGGGAGGCCGTGGAGAGCGGCCTGTACGAGACCTTACAGTTCCCCTTTTCCTATCTGGCCGAGAAGCCGGATTTGGATTTGGTGGAGAGCTGCCGGGAGCGGGACATGGGCTTTATCGCCATGAAGGGCCTGTCGGGCGGCCTGATCACCAACGCCAGGGCGGCCTACGCGTTCATGCTTCCCTACAGCAACGTGCTGCCCATCTGGGGCGTGCAGAGGGAGCGGGAGCTGGACGATTTTCTGGCCTGCGACCGGGAGAATCCGCAGCTTGAGGGGGAGCTTCTCGCGGTGGTCGAGAGGGACAGAAAGGAGCTGTGCGGGGAGTTCTGCCGCGGCTGCGGCTACTGTATGCCGTGCCCGGTGGGGATTGAGATCAACAACTGCGCCCGGATGTCCCTCATGATCCGCCGTTCGCCCTCCGCCTCCCATTTGACCGAGGAGGCCCAGGAGAAGATGCGCAGGATCGAGGAGTGCCTGCACTGCGGACAGTGCAAGGCGAAATGTCCCTACGGGCTGGACACCCCCGCGCTGCTGGAGCGCAACTACCAGGATTACAAGGAAATTCTCGCGGGAAAACCGTTGGAATAAAAGAAAATGGCTGTGGACAACGCCGCAGAAGGAGGTGGGCGCGGTGAGACTCTGCATCGCAGCAGCTCCATGCAAGGCCTGACCGGCAAGACTGCATGGAGCGTTTCCCGGACTTCGGGCTTTGCATTCTTAAATGACTAAGAATTTAAGGAGCAAAGAAAATGAACGAAAAATTGAATAGCAACCAAGAACCTGACTTATCGCGTTTTATCATCCTGTGGGTCAGCCAGTCTGTATCGGAGCTGGGGAGCGCCATGACGGCCTTCGGGCTGTCGCTGTGGGCCTTCGGGCAGCGGGGGACGGCTATGAGCATTGTATCCCTGTCCCTGTTTTCCTACCTGCCCTACGTGCTGATCAGCTTCGCCGCGGGGACGCTGGCGGACCGGTGGCGCAAGAAGCGGATCATGCTGACCTGCGACACCATCGCGGCCTTTGGAAGCCTGACGGTGCTGCTCCTTCTCTGGGGCGGTCGGTTACAAATCTGGCACCTGTATCTGGTGAACCTGGTGATCGGCTTTATGAACGCCTTCCAGCAGCCCGCCTCCATGGTGGCGGTGACCATGCTGACACCGAAAAAGTACTACACCAACATCAGCGGCCTCCAGGCGTTCTCCCAGTCCCTGACGGCGATTCTTTCCCCGGTGCTCGCCACCTCGCTCATATCCTTCGGCGGGATTCACACGGTGCTGGCGGTGGACTTAATCTCCTTCGCGGTGGCGTTTACCGCGCTGGCCTTTTTTATCCGCCTGCCGGAGGGGGAGGCGCCCCGCAAGCGCGGGCGGTCTGACGCGCAGGACGGGGGCAATGCGGGGACCTTCTGGGACCAGTGCCTGGAGGGGATCCGCTATCTGCGGGGCAAGGCGGCCATCTGGCGCCTGATCCTGTTTTTTGCCCTGGTCAACTTCCTGGCCTCCATGGCGGGGAACAGTCTGATGCCGGCCATGATTCTGTCGCGCACGGACAACAACCAGAGGCTTTTGGGGATCGTTTCCTCCTGCCTGGGGTTCGGCACCATGGCGGGGAGTCTGGTGGCGGCGGCGATGCGGCCGCCGAAGAGCCGCAAGCGGACCATCTTTCTGTCCTGCGGGCTCTCCTTCCTGTTCTGCGACGTGCTGTGGGCATTGGGGCGGGACTGGCGGATCTGGGCAATCGCCGCGCTGGCGGGAAATTTCCCGCTGCCGCTTCTCAACGCCTGCATGTCCGCGGTCATGCGGGAGCAGATTCCCATCGCCATGCAGGGGCGGGCGTTCTCGACCCAGGCCACATTTCAGTTCTTTACTATCCCCCTGGGGTACCTGGCGGGCGGCCTGCTGTCCGACTACCTGTTTGAGCCGCTCATGCGCGGGGAGGGCGCAGTGCAGCGCTTTTTGGGGCTGTTTGTGGGGCAGGGGAGAGGGGCAGGAATGGCGCTCATTTTTCTGATCACCGGCGCGACCGGATTTTTCATCAACTTGGCCGCTCTGCGGGACCGGACCTTTGATGAGTTGGATTCTTGAGACAATTATAATCCGGCCAGGGAAGCCTCATTGCGGCCTCCCTTGGCCGGATTTTTCTAAAATCAACCCATAGAAAAAAACTATGAATACCAAGATTATTGGTATTATTCTTTTGCCATATTTTCTGCTATGATCAGTACTGAAGACAGATATGCAGGAAAGCAGGAAATCAACCTCCGCCCGTCCTCACATCCCTGTCCCCGTCAAACTCCAGCCCATGGATAAACTCCAGCAGCCGTGACGCGTCGCTGTACAAATAATGCCCCTTTTTATACACAGTCCCCACCTCCAGAAACAGCGGGGGATCGAGGGACAGGGCGACCACATTCTCCTCCGGCAGGATGGACTCCCGGAACAAAAAGGAGATGACGCTGCCGGTCTCGGTGAGCCGCTTGATGGTGGTCAGCTGGGAGGAGCGGAGAATCACCGAGGGGGAGAAGCCCGCCCGGTGGTAGTAGGCCATCAGGCAGTCGATGTGGTACTGGCTGCCCTTTAGGAGCACCACCCTCTCGTCCCTCAGCTGTTCTATGGAGACGGAGGAGGCACCGGCCAGGGGGTGGCCCTTCCCCACGCAGCAGCACAGCTCCATGGCGTGGAGCGGGGGGGTCTGGAAGACGCCCGTGTCCACGTCCCCGGTCAGGGTTACGGCCAGCTCCAGCTCCTCGTCCATGAGCAGCTTGCAGGTCTCCCGGGAGCTCTGCTCCCGCAGCTCCAGGCGGATTTCCGGGTACGCCTGGCTGAAGCCCGCGAAAATGGGCGGGAAGAAGAAGCTGCCGATCATGGGCGGGATGCCCAGGAGCACGTGGTTTTTCCGGTTGGAGAGGTCGTGGAGAGCGGTTTCCGTGTCGTCCACCTTCTTTAAAATCTCCCGGGCCCGGACCAAAAACTGTTCCCCCTCCTTGGTGAGAAGCAGGGTTCTGCCCGAGCGGTGGAAGAGGTTGATCTGGTATTCCTGCTCCAGCTGGCGGATGCTGGCGGTCAGGGAGGGCTGGGAGATATGCAGGCGGCGGGAGGCCTCCATCACGGTCCCATATCTGCAGATTGTGTCAAAATATTTTAACTGGTTGAGCGTCATGCCTCATCCTCCCCACGGATTTTTGTTACCTTTGATTGTAGTATAAACCGGAGGAAATGGCAAGGGGAGAGAGCGGCGCAAGAGAAGGAGGTACTTATGGATTTAAAGGATCAGGCGCGGGAGCTACACCGCAGAAACAGAGGGAAAATTGAGATGCGAAGCAAGGTGCCGGTGGAGACCAGGGAGGATTTGAGCCTGGCCTACACGCCCGGGGTGGCAACGCCCTGCTTAGACATCGAGGCGGACCCGGAGTGCATCTACGACTACACATCCAAGGGCAACATGGTGGGTGTGATCACAAATGGCACGGCTGTTTTGGGGCTGGGAAACATCGGTCCGGACGCGGCGCTGCCGGTGATGGAGGGCAAATGCCTGCTGTTTAAGCGGTTCGCGGGGATCGACGCCTTCCCCATCTGCGTGGACGCGAAGGACCCGGACACCTTCATCGACACGGTGGTGCGGCTCCAGTCCAGCTTCGGCGGCATCAACCTGGAGGACATCAAGGCCCCGGAGTGCTTTTACATCGAGCGGGAGTTAAAGCGCCGGTGCAAGATCCCGGTGTTCCACGACGACCAGCACGGGACCGCCATCGCGGTGACGGCGGCAGCCTTAAACTCCTTTAAGCTGCTGGGAAAAGAGCCGGGAAAGGCCAGAGTGGCCATCAGCGGCGCAGGCGCGGCGGCCCTCAGCACGGCCAGACTCCTCATGGCCGCGGGCTTCGGGGAAATCTCTCTCTGCGACATTGAGGGCACGGTCTACGAGGGACGCCCCGGCATGAGCAGCGAGCTGTCTGAGATGGCAAAGGTCACCAATCCCGGAAAAATCCGCGGCGGCCTGGCGGATATCATGAAGGGGGCGGACCTGTTCGTGGGCTTATCAGCGCCAAAGCTTGCCACCGCGGACATGGTGCGGACCATGAATCAGGACCCGGTGGTGTTCGCGATGGCGAACCCGACGCCGGAGATCATGCCCGAGGAGGCGAAGGCGGGCGGCGCCCGGATCATCGGCACGGGCCGCAGCGATTACCCCAACCAGATCAATAACGTGCTGGTGTTCCCGGGGATCTTTCGCGGGGCGTTGGACGCCCGGGCGGAGGCCATCGACGAGGAGATGAAGCTGGCGGCCGCCAGGGGAATCGCCTCCCTGATCCCGGAGGAGGCGCTGAGGGAGGACTACGTGATCCCGGATGTGTTCGACCCGCGGGTGTGCGAGACCGTGGCAAGGCATGTGGCGGAGATTGCGGCAAGACACAGGGCAGAGACGAAGTAGGACAGGAGAAAGGCAAAAAAACATCCCGAAAACTGGCTGGGTTTTCGGGATGTTTTTTCAGAGGATCCCGGGTGTATGGCAAGACACCCGGATCTATACTAAAACATACTAAGAGGAATTATTTGGTCTTGTAAATATTTTTCTCTCTGGGCAGCGTCACATTCAGCAGGATGGCCACCAGGGTTGCGATGACAACCGGGGACTTGCCGAAGATGGTGGTAACCCAGGTCGGGAATGAGGACAGCGAAGCGCTGGCCTGTGAAACGCCCATTCCCAGGGCGGCCGCAAGGCCTACGATGGAGGTGTTGCGGTAGTTCATCTCCTCCGTCATCACCAGCTTCATGCCGGTCATGGCGATGGATGCGAACACGGATACGGTCGCACCGCCCAGCACGGCGTAGGGGATGGTGGTGAGCAGCGCGGAGAACTTGGGGAACAGGCCCGCTACCAGGATAATGACAGCGGAGATGCCAAGAGTCACGCGGTTTACCACCTTCGTGGTGGCCACGATGCCTACGTTCTGGCTGTAGGTTGCGGTGGGAAGGCAGCCGAGGAAGGCGCCGATCACGTTGGAAACGCCGTAGCCCAGGATTGCGCCCTGAAGCTCATCCGTGGTGGGCTCGCGGTCCAGGCCTCCCGCCGTGGTGGCGGAGAAGTCGCCGATGGCCTGCACGGAGTTGATGACGAACAGCAGTCCGATGGCCACACAGGCGGAGATTTCAAAGTTGATGCCAAAGTGCATGATGTGGGGCAGCTGGAACATGCCGGCCTGCCCGACGTTGGCG
The DNA here is from genome assembly GCA_900555045.1 of uncultured Clostridium sp. GTDB lineage: Bacteria > Bacillota > Clostridia > Lachnospirales > Lachnospiraceae > Enterocloster. The sequence continues at coordinate 23,538 of USJW01000054.1, forward strand.
AAGCTCACCATTCCGAAGAACATGGAGAAAATATAACCTGCGATCATGCCCATCAGGATGGAGGCCAGCTTTAGGAAGCCTTTGGCGAAGTGGTTTAACACGGTTACGACTACCAGGGTGAAGATTGCCACCGTCCAGTTCTGCCAGGAACCGTAGGTGGGCTGCCCTGTGCCGCCCGCCATGTAGTTGATGGCGGTGGGGTAGAGGGACAGTCCGATGGTGAACACCACGGTGCCTGCGATAAGCGGCGGGAAAAACTTGCGGATCTTTTTAATCATGATACCCACGATAACTGCACAGATACCACCCACGATCTGGGAACCCAGGATTGTGGCGATACCATACTGTTCGGCGATGGCCTGCATACTGGGAACGTAGGCGAAGCTCACGCCCAGGATGACAGGAAGTCCGGCGCCCAGGCGGAGCCCGCCTTTTTTGCCCAGCGGGAAAAGCTGGAGCAGGGTGGCCAGAGCGGATACAACCAGTGAAGCCTGAATCAGTAAAACCCGGTCGGCGGTGTCAATACCGGCCGCGCCGGAAATGATGATGGCAGGCGTCACGCAGCCCACGATCATGGCAACTACGTGCTGGAGTGCCAGGGGAATTGCCTGGCTCATTTTTGGAACGCCGTCCATATCGAACAGTGTCGCGTGCTGTTTTTCTGAATTCATGATGTTGCCTCCTTTACGCTAGGTGGATGTGAGTACCGGTCTTTCCCTGGATACCGTCTTTTGCTTTTTCCAACAGCGTAATTAAAGCAGTGCGTCCTGGCTTTGATTCAGCAAATTTTACAGCGGCCTGAACCTTGGGGAGCATGGAGCCGGGGGCGAAGTGGCCCTCCTTGATGTACTTGCGTGCGTCCTCAGTGGTCAGATCATCCAGCCTTTTCTCTTCCGGCTTTCCGAAGTTTATAGCTACATTTTCAACTGCGGTCAGAATAATTAAGAAATCTGCGTTTAATTCTTCTGCCAGCAGCTCACTGGCGAAATCCTTGTCGATCACGGCGCTGGCGCCCTTTAAGTGGTTGCCCTGGCGGGTAACCGGGATTCCGCCGCCTCCGCAGGCGATCACCAGCTGTCCGGAGTCAACCAGGGAGCGGATTGCGCCGATCTCCACGATCTCAGCGGGCTTCGGGGAGGCAACCACACGGCGGTAGCCGCGGCCTGCGTCCTCGCGCATGATGTAGCCGTATTTCTCTGCGGCCACCTTGGCCTGCTCCTCGGTCATGAAGTGGCCGATGGGCTTGCTGGGGCTGTCGAATGCGGGATCGTCCGCGTCCACGCGAACCTGCGTGATCATGGTTGCGACCGGGATGTTGTCGATGTTGCGGTTTAACAGCTCCTCGCGCAGCGCGTTCTGTAAGTCGTAGCCGATGTAGGCCTGGCTCATAGCCACACAGACGGAGAGGGGAGTGTTGGGCTGATTTGCATCCTCACGGCTTAAGGCAGCCATGGCGTTGTTGATCATGCCGACCTGCGGTCCGTTGCCGTGGGCGACGATTACCTCGCAGCCCTCCTCGATCAAGTCCACGATCGCTCTGGCGGTGATCTTAACCGCCTTCATCTGCTCCGGAAGGGTATTGCCAAGGGCATTGCCGCCCAGCGCGATGACGATACGTTTTTTCTTATTATTTTCCATAATGATATCCCCTTTAGTTTTTGCACAAACTTGTTTTTTGAGATTAAAAGGGCCGCCAGGCCGAATTGTGCCCGGCAGCCCGGAGTATGTTTAATTACCGCGGCTTATTTGAAAACCCGAGGAGTTCCCTTCTCTTCCAGCTTCTTTAAAACGTCAGCCGGATCAGCGAACTTAGCCAGCATGATCATAGCAGCGATCACGTACGGCTTGAAGCTTGCCTCCTTGTACAGCGGATCGCGGTAGCGGTCGAATACGGAAGCCTCAACCTCGCCGTCCACGCAGCTCACGCCGTTGATGTCGGCCGGTAAGCAGTGCAGGTACAGAGCCTTGCCGTCCTTGGTGGTCTTCATCAGTTCCTCGGTGCAGCACCAGTCTTTGTGCTGAGCGTTCTGAGCTAACAGCTCTTTCTCCAGAGCCTTGATGCCCTCGGTGTCGCCCTCGCCGTACAGGTTGGTTCTCTTCTCCATTGCTGCGAAGGGAGCCCAGCTCTTCGGGTAAACGATGTCGGCATCCTTGAAGGCGTCAGCCATGTCGTGGGATACGCGGAAGGAACCGCCGGACTTCTCAGCGTTCTTCTTAGCAACTTCCTCAACCTCAGGCATGATCTCGTAGCCTTCCGGATGAGCCAGAACAACCTCCATGCCCATACGGGTCATCAGGCCGACAACGCCCTGGGGAACGGAGAGGGGCTTGCCGTAGGAGGGAGAGTAAGCCCAGGTCATAGCCAGCTTCTTGCCCTTCAGATTCTCAATGCCGCCGAACTCGTGGATGATGTGCAGCATGTCGGCCATACACTGGGTGGGATGGTCGATATCGCACTGTAAGTTAACCAGGGTGGGCTTCTGCTCCAGGATGCCGTCCTTGTAGCCCTGGGTTACGGAGTCAACAACCTCGTGCATGTAAGCGTTGCCCTTGCCGATGTACATATCATCGCGGATACCGATTACGTCAGCCATGAAGGAGATCATGTTAGCGGTCTCGCGAACGGTCTCGCCGTGAGCTACCTGAGACTTGCCCTCGTCCAGATCCTGAACCTCAAGGCCTAACAGGTTGCAGGCGGAAGCGAAGGAGAAACGGGTACGGGTGGAGTTGTCACGGAATAAGGAGATTCCCAGTCCGCTCTCGAACACCTTGGTGGAGATGTTGTTCTCACGCATGAAACGCAAAGCGTCGGCAACGGTCCAGACAGCCTCTAACTCGTCGTCGGTCTTCTCCCAGGTCAGGAAGAAATCGTTCTCGTACATTTCCTTGAAATTCAGCGCGTTCAGCTTATCAATGTAATCCTGTAATGTTTTCATAGATTTTTTAACTCCTTTTAATTTTGTATGTAAAATTTAAATGGGTAACATTGGAAAAAGTAAACATTTGGCTCCGGATCGCCCTTGGACAGCCCGGCGGTGAATTCAGCGGCACCGCCGGGTGCGCCCTCAGACGATGGACAGGAGGCAGTTATTGGCAAGAGCCCCCTGCGCCTTCTAGGAGTCGAAATGGGATAATGGGCAAATTAATCGCAGTAAACGGTGGGCAGAGCTGCGTAAACAGCTGCGCAGGTCACCAGATCCTGCTTCCAGGTCTTCTCGTTCGGAGCGTGAGCCTGAGCCTCAGCGCCAGGTCCAAAGCCGATGCAGGGGATTCCGTTGCGGCCCATGATGGAAACGCCGTTGGTGGAGAAGGTCCACTTGTCGGTTAACGGGCGGGCGGTTCTCATTGCTACGGTCTCCTCAGCGCCGATGCGGACATCGCCGAAGAGGTTCTTGTAAGCTTCCTCCAGGGACTTGGTAACCTTGTGGTCCTCCGGGATAACCCAGGTGGGGAAGTAGCACTCGATCGGGTAGGTCAGTCCCTTGTAGGACGGACGGGAGTACTCGTACATGGAAACCTTCACGTCCTCGCCGTACTTCTTAACGGCCGGAAGGTTGCGGATCTCGTCTAAGCAGCTCTCCCAGGTCTCGCCAGCGGTCATGCGGCGGTCAAGGGAAACGGAGCAGGAGTCAGCCACTGCACAGCGGCTGGGGGAGGTGAAGAAGATCTCGGAAACGGTGACAGTTCCGCGTCCTAAGAAGTTTGCCTCCTTGTACTCGGGGTTGTACTTCTCGTCTAACATCTTCACAAGGCCCTTAACTTCCTTGTCGTCCGCAGCGTCGTTCTCGTTTAACGCTCTCACATCCTGCAGGATGTCAGCCATCTTGTAGATCGCGTTGTCGCCGCGCTCCGGAGCGGAGCCGTGGCAGGAAACGCCCTTGACGTCCACACGGATTTCCATACGGCCTCTCTGGCCGCGGTAGATGCCGCCGTCGGTGGGCTCAGTGGAAACTACGAAGTCCGGGCGAACCTTATCCTCGTTGATGATGTACTGCCAGCAAAGGCCGTCGCAGTCCTCCTCCTGAACGGTACCGGTCACTAAAACCGTGTACTTGTCGGAGAGCAGGCCCAGATCCTTCATGATCTTAGCGCCGTAAACCGCGCTCACGATACCGCCGCACTGGTCGGACACACCGCGTCCGCCGATCTCGGTGTCGTTCTCGTAGCCCTCGTAGGGATCGAAGTTCCAGTTGTTCTTGTTGCCGATACCTACCGTGTCGATGTGGGCGTCAAAACCGATTAAGGTCTTGCCGGTTCCCATGTATCCCAGCACGTTGCCCATGGGATCGATCTCAACCTTGTCGAAGTCGAGCTTTCTCATCTCTTCCGCGATGCGGTCGATATGAGCTTTCTCATCGCAGCTCTCGCCGGGGAATTTTACGATGTCACGTAAAAATTTGGTCATGTCTTTCTCGTAGTTCTGTGCAGCTTCCTTGATTTTGCCGTAATCCAGGCTCATTTTCATTTCCTCCATAATATGTTTTGTGAATTGGTTATGTTGAACGCATCCCCCGCCGTGTATCGTTTGTGGCGGGAAATGCGGTTGCCGCTGTGGCTGTTATCTTTCCTTGCCGTCCCAGACGATGTTCTTGTAGCGGTCGGGATCGGTGTCGCCCTCGGTGGAGAAGAGCAGTACCTTGGAATCCGCGTTTAAGCCGATGGAGTCTCTCAATTCCTTGTACTCGTCCATGGTCATCATCGCGGCCAGTGCTCCGAAGGGAGCGGCTCCGGACTCACCGGAGGTTACAGGCGCGTCGCCCTTGATGGGAGCGGCCAGCATGCGCATGCCCTTTGCAGCTACCCAGTCGGGAGCTGCGATAAACACTTTTACGTGGTTCTTTAAGATATCCCAGGAGATGGTGTTGGGCTCGCCGCAGGCAAGACCGGCCATGATGGTCTGCATGTCGCCGTCCACGACGCGGGGAGCTCCGTCACCGGCAGCTGCGCCCTTGTATAAGCAGGCCGCCACATCCGCTTCCACAACCACGAAGGTGGGCGGATTGTCGGGGTAGAGGTTGGTGAAGTATCCAACAACCGCACCGGCGAGGGAACCAACGCCGGCCTGAACGAACACGTGGGTGGGACGCTCGCAGCCGTACTCCTTTAACTGCTCGCCGGCCTCGGCAGCCATGGTGCCGTAGCCCTGCATAATCCAGGAGGGGATCTCCTCGTAGCCGTCCCAGGCGGTATCCTGAACGATCACGCCGCGCTCGGTCTCATCTGCTTCCTTGGCGGCCAGACGCACGCAGTCGTCGTAGTTCATCTCCTGAATGTCAACCTTGGCGCCTTCCTTGGCGATGTTCTGAAGGCGGGTCTGTGTGGAGCCCTTGGGCATATGTACAACGGCCTTCTGGCCCAGTCTGTTGGCTGCCCAGGCAACGCCGCGTCCGTGGTTTCCATCGGTGGCTGTGAAGAAGGTGGCCTGGCCGAACTCCTCGCGCAGCTTGTCGGAGGTGAGAACCGCGTAGGGCAGCTCGGAAACGTCCTTGCCGGTCTCCTTAGCGATGTAGCGGGCCATTGCGAAGGAACCGCCTAACACCTTGAATGCGTTTAACCCGAAGCGGTAGGACTCGTCCTTGACGTAAACCTCCTTCACACCCAGGTAAGCAGCCATGTTCTCCAGCTTGGTAAGCGGGGTCTTGCTGTACTGAGGGAAGCTCTCATGGAAGGTTCTGGCCTTCTTGATTTCTTCGATCCCCATGATTGGCAGATTCTCATCCCCGGTCTTAGGCATTTGGTTTACCGCCCACTTGATTTGATCCATTGTCGTGAAATCCTCCTTATTATCATACATTGTTTTATGTGTAATTGTTATTAGTTATCTGACTTGCGGCTGTTCACATCGATGTAGCTGTACAAAGTGAATTTGGAGATCCCGAAGTATTTGGAGATCTTGTCCCCGGACTTGGTGATCAGGAATGCGCCGGCGTCGTTTAAAAACTGGATGGCCGCAACCTTCTCTTCCTTATTCATAAGAGCAGCGGGCTTGCCGATCATGGTTACCGACTGTTCGATTAAGCTGTCAAGCAGGTCGGTGACGTTGGTGACGATCTGGTCAGGCTGTTTCTTCGCGTCCGATTGGGGTTCGGTATCGATTAGTGCCTTGATCGACCGGTCCACCGTCATCAGGCCGGTGATATCGTAGTTGATCGCCAGTATGTAGTCGATGGAGTCGCCCTCCTCGTTGTGAATGTAGAATGTGCTGGATTTTAAAATCCGTCCGTTGGCTGTCCGGGTTAAGTAACCCAGATGATCCTTTAAGGAAGCGGCGTCCTTATTGTGAAACGTTTCCAGAACCACCTTGGAAGGGCCGTCCCCCACCTGACGGTTCGTGATGTGCCCGTTTGCTATGTATACGATGGAGTGGTCCATGTCATGCTTCTTTAAATCGTGGATCACTACCTCGCAGTCGGGTCCGAACTGTCGGGAAAGGCCGTCGGCTATCTGGGTCAGAAGTCCTAGCGTGTAAGTCATCAGCAGTTTCTCCTTTCCTTCAGGATTCTTCAAAATTCGGTAACTTTGTACAATAAACATTTCGCTTCATTTTGCCGCGTTGTTTATGATTCCATCATAGCACAAAAAAATGGAATTGCAATAGTTTTTACAAAAAAATTTTTGATATCTAAAAAATTTTGCATTTTGGACTTGCAAATGCCCT